>JAKUSY010000126.1 GCA_022451445.1 Planctomycetota bacterium | reverse complement strand
AGGTGCAGGCCGGTGAGCTGTTTCTGCAGGTCAGGTTGCGAAACCTGCGGGCCAAGGGTTCCGCGAACGAAGAGGATCGGTTACTCGAGGGCGAGATCGAATTCATCGCTTTCCGCATCGAGGAGGGCGCCGTGATAGCTGATGGTCCCCGGGCCGGGCGCTCGGATCGCAACAGGCGCGGGAGGAGATGATCAAATGAACTTGAACAGGGAAAAAATAGCCTGCTGCGTCGCCCTGCTGATCTTCCTGGCCGGGATGTATACCGTCGTCCTGAGCTTCATCAACCCCTCCCAGATCCGCAAGCCGCCCAATACCAACATCTCCCGGGTTGATGATCGTGAGGTCTTCATGCCCAAGGCCAGGGACTATGCCGGCAGTGAGGCGGCCGGACGCAACCCGTTCAGCTTTTCGGAGGGCTGGAAAGATCTCGACGCGGTGTCCCTGCTGCCGCCATCCATTCCTGACCGCTCCAGGATTCTCCCTGTCCTCAGCGGCGGGGTGCCGCCAACCGATGGAGGGGTGTACTTCTCAGAGGATCGGCCCAGGGAAATTGACGCGGGTTCGGGCGCCTCGGCGGGCGCCGCATCGGGTTCAGGGGTCGCCCCGGGGGCCACCCCGGGTATCGTTCCGGTGTCCAAGGGCGGCCTGCTGGAGGTGCCGGGGGCGACCGGCTCCGGAGGTGGAAAAGATGAATAGATTCCAGGCCGTGATCGCGCCAGCCGTATTCTTCCTGCTGTCCTCTCCCCTGCTCGAGGCGCAGGCTCCGGGGCCACCCCCGGACAGCGTCAGCATCAGGGCCCTTGACCGGGTCGTCACCGCGCAGGGGGAGACCATCGAATGCCTGATCCTCGAGGAGAATCCCGTTGTCGGGACCGACCTGAAGGTCAAGATACGGACCGTTACGACGGTGCTCGAGGCGGCCAAGGTCAAGCAGATCATCCTTCGCCGCTCTCCAGCCGAGGCCTATGCGAACTGGGTCAAGTGGATGCGGAAGGAGAGCCGCTCCGGAGGCTCGCTGGAGGCGGGCGATAAGCGCGCCTCCGCCGAGATGGCCCTGGCCATGTGGTGCAGGACTCCGCATGTCAAGCTGGAGGATGGAGGGCGTCCGATTCCGGACATGGCCCACAAGCATTTCGTCATGGCCGCCCGGGCGGATGCAGGCCACGTTCCGGTCTATCCCTATCTCCTTGCGAGCTTCATCAGGGCGAATCCCCTCGACCAGGCTCCACTTGCCGCCCTGAACGAGGAGGTTGACCTCTATCTCCGCGCCCAGGCGGGGGGCTACTCGAGTCCCGACATGGACTTCCGGCTCGCCATGATCATGTCCCGCAGGCTGGGCATATCCAACGGCGCCGAGAAATTCTTCGCGCGTGTCCTGGCCTCCGGCGAGGAGGCCTCGGCGGCCAATAGATCGCAGCGGCGCAAGGCGCGGGAGATTCTCTCCGCCATCTACATGGAGCGCGCCGAACCCGACAAGGCGCTCGGTCTCTACGAGGCTCTTCTGCAGCCGGAGCTTACAGCGGACCTGAACTTCGAGGGACTCTACAATAGCGCTGTCATCCTTGCGCGGACGGGAGGGGTCGAGAAGACGGCGCTGGCCCTGGACAGGTTCTCCGAGGCCCGCAAGCTCCAGCCGGGCTTCCTCGACGTGGATTTGCGCCTGGCGGCTATAGACTACGCCTCCGGCAAGCCCAAGGAGGCGGCCAAGAGGATCAAGGCCTACCTGGCAAAGGTGCCGAAGGATCTGCAGGCCGAAATTGACCTGGCGATCCTGGATATAACCCAGGGGCGTTTTTCAAAAGCCGAGAAGATCTTCCAGAAGGCGCTCAATGAGACCGGCGAACCCAGTGTGCTCCTGAGAGCGCGGCTGGGTCTCGGTTCCATCGAGGAGCTGCGAGGCAACCTGTCGGAGGCGGAGGCTCACTATCGCTCAGCCATCAGCCTGTCGGCGACGAACCCCCTGCCCGCCCTCATGCTGACGACCATCCTGATCCGCCAGGACCGCTCCGAAGAAGCGGCCGCCCTGGTGACGAAGGTCCGGTCCGCCCACGTTGGGAGCCAGGCTGTCTTCGGCGCCTGCTCGAGGCTGCAGGCGCTGATTGACAACCGCAAGGGGGATACGGCGAAGTCCAGCGCCAACCTCGAGTTCGCCGTGGATGTCAGCCCCGAGGATCCCGCTGTGCTCGAGGCGGCGGGCCTGGCGTTCCTGCGCCAGGGCAAGCTCGAGCAGGGCCTGGGCTATCTCACCCGCGCCAACAAGCTCCAGGAAGGCCGGCCGGCGACCCTGAATGGGCTCGGCTACTGCAACTACATCCAGGGTCATCACAGCGAGGCGGCGGTCTTTTTTGCCCAGGCCCTCGAGGCGCTGGAGAAGGGCTTCTCATCGAAGAAGGCCGGGGAATCGGCGTTCGCCCGGGATGCGAAGATCTACGCCAGCCACGCCCAGAGCCTGATTCGCGACCTGGAGATCCTGCAGGTCTGGGTCGACGAATTTGAGAATTCCGCTGAAGGCCTGATCAATGGGTGGAACGAGATCGAGCTCTACGGGATCGATGTGGCGCCCGTGGATTCAAACGTCGTCTTCAAGGGCCGGCAGCAGAAGGCCCCGGATGGAGAGAGCGGTATCCGCCTGCTGCGCGTCTATCGCAGCAGGGACATCGAGCGCATAGCCGTTCGTGTCAGGATTGACTCGGGTCGAGTTGTTCCCTCCCTGCGCATGACTGGGCCGGACGGAACCCGAAGCGCGCTGGCCGTCCTGAGCCTCTACCGGGATTTTGATGGCAGGGTCCGGGTTCGAATGCGCTCGTCCAAGGGGGACGACTGGATTGAGCCGGAGGAGCCGGTGGCCGCCGGGGATGGCGAGGCTACGCGCGGGCCCGCCTACGTAGGCATCGTTACCTGGGCGGAGGACACGAACTTCCACACCCTCGAGATTCGCAAGGCGCGGACCTCCAGGGGCGCTCTCAAGAGCAATATGTTCAATCTCTATTTTGACGGGGAGCCGGTGGCGCGGGAGATCCAGGTTCCGGGGCTCACCACGAGCTACCAGCTGGCAGTGATGGCTCGTACCGACGCGCTCGGCAACGAGTACTCGGTTACGGTTGATAATTTCAAGGTCTACCGCGCCAAGGCGAAGAAGAAAAAATGACTGGGACTAAAAAGGATTCCATACGTTCCGGGGGTTTTACCCTGGTCGAGCTGCTCGTGGTCATCTCGATCATCGCCATCCTTGCCGGCCTGGCGATGTCAGGCGTCCTGAAAGGAAAACTGTCTGGAGAGGAGAGCGCCGTGAAGCACAACCTCACCGCCCTCGGCAGCAGGATCGAGCAATACGCCAACGAGCTGGGAGACTACCCCCCGAGCTCACTGGTGGCCTTTGGCATCCCCGGCAATGGCGCCAACGAGGGGATCGAGTGCGTGCTGGCCTGTCTGCAGACCCGCAAGCACAACGGGCCTTTTATCGATGATCTCGATCCCGACCAGCGGAGCAATGCAGATGAAGACCACCTGACGAAGCTGCAGGTGAGCCACGTCAGGAAGCGCCTGGACTGGTCGCGCCAGAATGACAAGCTCTGGGAGTACTGTGACCGCTGGGGCAACCCGCTCATCTACATCCACTCGCGTGATTACGGCAAGCAGTTCAAGGTGCAGCGGCGCGATGGCGAGGTGCTCCTGGTCAGTGCGAAGAAAGACCCGGAGACCGGCGGCTACTACAAGCCGACGGAATACCAGCTCTGGTCGCTTGGAGTGGACGAGATAAGTGGGGACGAATACGGCGAAGGCGAAGGCGACGACATCTATCATTGGAAACAAAGATAAAGGCATGAAAGGGATTTCCCTGGAGACTTACGGCATGCGGGAGGCAGGACACATTCCGGTTCGGGGCTCCGGCCAGGGCGGCAGCGAGGGCTTCACCCTCATCGAGCTGCTCGTCGTTCTCGCCATCATCTCGCTGATGGCGGGCCTGAGCGCCAGCGCCTTTCTCGAGGCCCGCCGGAACTACGGGCTCGCTGCCTCGGCGGGTGAGATCCAGTCGATCATTCGGCGCGCCCGGAACCAGTCGATCTCCAACGGCACGAGCTCTTTCGTGGTCGTCGAGCCGAAGGACAGGTTGGTCTGGGCGCAGAGCTTCGAGACCATGGGGGAGTGGAGCTTCGAGGAGGATGGGGCAGGGCAGGAGGCGCTTCCGGGCTTCGGCGGTTTGCGGAAGGTGGGCGGTGAGTACATCGACGGGCGGCTCGGCAAGGGAATCAGCTTTCGCGGCGGCAGCGGCTACGGCGACTGCGGCCACCAGGCCTCCTTTGACCTGCGGGCAGGCATCGTCATCGAGGCCTGGGTTCGCCATTACAAGAAGCCCTATGTGCGGCCGGCCTTCAAGAGCGAGGCGGCTTCCGGGCGCCGGCGGCTCGGCAAGAGGCCGGCAGCGGGCTCCGGCCAGCCGAGCGCCCGGCTCCATACCATAATGGAAAAAAAAGATTCCTGGTTCCTCGGGATGACTGATCGGGGGGCGCTCGAGGGCGTTATCTTCGGCATCGTCGACAAAGGCGAACAGCTGGAGTACGCTCTGCGTACCAACGATGAGGTGGTGCCGCCGGGCCGCTGGGTTTTCATCTCGATGAGATTTGACGGGAAATCCCTGGTCCTCTCAGCCGATGGTGTCGATCGCCTGGCGGAGTATCCCTCTGGGCTGAAGAAGATTGGGGGACGTTCCGTAGTGAGAATTCCAACAGAGCTGGTTTCCAACGAGAATCCCGTGATGATCTCCTCCAAGGACAAGGAGACCTCCTTTCCCGGCGACATCGATGAGGTCCGCCTGCGCGGCCGCAGCGAGAAGGTGAGCTACAGCCATCCTCCCTTCGAGAAACTCCTGGGCTGGAAAAAGGAAATCCACTTTGACCGCTACGGGCATCTCGATCCGGTGTTTCACGATAAGAAGGTCCGTATCGTTCTCCTCGAGCTCAGCGACGATCAATACGCCATGAAGGATGCGGCCGCGGAGAAGAAGAAATCCTCCAGGAGCCAGACGGATCGTTTCGAGCTGACCTTCCAGGAGTGGCTCGACACCTGGCCGGCGGACGATGTACCGGACCTGGTCGAGGAGGAGGAGGAGCGTGACATCGAGGAGCGTGTTTATTCCCAGTCCCGGAAAAAAATCATAGAGATCGATACCCTGGGAGTTGTGAACGTCCAATGAGAAAACAAGAGCCTGCCCGTAGAAAGAATGAGAGCCCAGGCGTGGCGATGGTGATGGTGCTCGCGGGCCTCGGAGCGCTGGCCATCGTTGGCGCCCCCTTCGTGGTCTCGATGATGCTTCATGACCGGGCGAGCCAGAACTTCTCCGGCACCATCAAGGCCCGCCAGGCGGCGGAGAGCTTCCGCAATAGGGCGGTGGCGAGGCTGGAGGCGACCCAGGCGGCTGTCGAATGGGAAAAAGAGTACGAGGAGCTGGAGGAGGAGCGTGAATTGCAGCGGGCCGGCCGCCGCACCAGCCTTCTCGGCAAGCGCTCAGCCGCTTCCGGGCGTAGTTCGAAAACAGGCTCCCGGCGCCCCTCGGGCGTTCGGGGAGGGGAAAACGCCGGCCAGCTCGGCGGCGGCGAAGCTCCCAGCGCGCCAGCGGGCTTCACCTCGCGGGGCCCGGCGCAAAAGGACTTCGATACTCTCGATGAGCTTCCCGGCAGCGGAAGCTTTCCGGAAACCATCAGCATGCCGCGCGACGCTCCGCCCGACCCCAACGCGGAGAACCCCGGGGAGGTCAGCTTCAGGAGCCCGCGGGGCATCACGGCCTCGGCGGAGGTGGCTGACGAGCAGGGCAAGATCAACATCAACACGGCCCCTCCGAACCTCATCGCCAATCTCTTCGGCGTTAGCCGGCTGCGCAGCGAGTTCAGCGCCAAGCACGATGAGCTGAAGCTCGAGGACAGCGCGATGTTCTGGGGCGACGGGGACAAGAAGACCCTCGATGGAGCCGTGGTGCTGGTCCATCCCGAGGGTAACACCCAGGCGATCACCTACAGGGTCAATCGCAAGAATGAGGGTGTGCTCTCCGGGCTCTTTCCCGGCAGCTTCCTCTCCGGCGGCCAGGAGGTGGACTATCCCGCCGGGAGCTTTGTCTATGATCTCAGGGGCTGGAAGGTTGGGTTCCACCGCTTCTGGTCCGAGCGCTACGGAGGCTTCCATCCCGAGGACCTGACCAGCTTCCGGGCCGTGGAGTCCATCCGCGAGATCGCCCACTGGCAGATCGCCTCGCTGTTCGTCGGGCGTTTCCGCGGCCAGGGTCTCGACATGGATCTGCTCAAGAAGAGCGGGGTGCGCACCCGGAACCTCGGCGACCTCGGCCTCGACCCGGCGATGTTCACCGATGAGGGCTACAAGATGGAGGTGAGGGAGGTCAAGGCCCTGCAGCGCGCCCGGACGGCGCTCGGCCGGCTCGGGTTCAAGAACCGCTTTCTACAGGAGATCGAGGATCGCCGCGGACCCTATATGCTCCTGGATCTCGCCGCGCGGCTGCGGGGGGCGAAGAAGCAGGATGCCCGCAAGGTGCGCGATGAGCTCGAGGAGATGCTTGCCGGAGAGAAGAAGTCGCGCAAGAGCCTCAACCTCGATTCACGCTACCTCGAGGGAGCGCTCGAGCACCTGGCCGAGGTCTACAGGACACCCGGTATCGAGACCATCATGGCCACGGACCTCGAAAAACACCGTGATGCTCTCACCGTCAGCTCGCGGTTGCCGGCGCGCTGGAGCGAAGCCCAGGCCATCGGCAGCGATCTCTCCGTGGCCGGCCCGGAATACAAGATCGTGGTTCCGCGGGCGCCGGAGTTCAACCCGGGAACCGTGGTTCGTCTGCGCGGCCTGGACAGTTCCCGGCGCTCCGAGTTCAACGTGATCAGCAAGTCGGCCGGCTCCCAGACCGGCGGGGTCAGCCTGGCCTATCCGCCCCGGTCCTCGCACCGCGCCTACAAGGCCGTCATCGAGGCGCTGCAGCGCCATCCGGTGAACGTCAACACCGCCAGTGAGCGGGTGCTGCGGGCGGTGTTCACCGGCATCAGGGGCCGCGACAAGACCCATGTCGTCACCCCGTACGAGGCGGCAAGGCTCGCCGCCGACATCAGGAACAAGGTGCCGCTGAAGGGGCACGAGGAATTTTACTCCGCCCTGCAGGCCGCCTCCTCGAGCGGGATCATCGATGAGGAGGACGTGAAGCCGCTCTTCATCAACGCCGTGCAGCCGACCAATTATTTCCTGCGCCAATCGACCACGGGTCTGTGCTATTCGACCGCCGATGTCTACACCATCGAGGCGAGGGCCCTGATCCGAACTCCCGCCGGGTCGGAGCTCGCCGGCTCCCGTTTCCGGGAGATTGTCGATGTGAGCCCCGCCGGGGTTCGGATCGTGGGCCTGGTGAGCCAGGTGGATTATTCAGATGGGATCTACCTGCAGGATCCCAAGATGACCCCGCGCTTTCCCGAGAACAACCATCGCTTCCGCCTCAGGTTCCCCGGCTCCCTCTCTCACCTCGTCGAGTCCCGGCCCGTGATGTTGAGCCGCGGCGAGATGATCTTTCCCGGGGCCGATTTCTCCACTCTCCGGCTGCTGACGGCCCAGACTCCGAAAAACAGCCTGAAGGAGTCCCTGTACCAGGAGGTCCTGAGCTTCGAGGACACCTACGAGGGTCTCGAGCTTGACAGGGGAGAGCCCTACGAGCTGTCGATCGGCGGCGATGGCGGCCAGGGAGGCAACAATCCGGGAGCTCCTGCCGGCGGATTGGCCAGGGGCCAGGGAGCGGCCGGTGGCGACCTGACCACGAAGCCGGCCGGAGTCGAGTTCTGGTTCCGCATGAAGACCTATCCCCAGAGCCGCTCGCGAGATGGCTACTATAAGCTGATCGAGGGCGGGGTCGATCCGGAGCGCAACCGCATGGTCCTGCTCTACGATGACACCCGGGGCCGGGTGCTCTTTCGGATCTACGACAGCTCCTTCCCCGATCCGCTCATGAAGCGGGACAGGGACAACGGCTCCTTCCTGCAGATCGACGCGATCCGCGGGCTCGAGCTCGAGACCTGGTACCACGTGAAGCTCGCCTGGGATGGG
>JAKUSY010000125.1 GCA_022451445.1 Planctomycetota bacterium | reverse complement strand
CTCGATCGACACCAGGGCGCGGGATATACCAAGGTCGGGGAGGATGGCCGCATCAGCTTGACGCCCCAGGGCTTTCTGCTTGCAGACAGCCTGCTCGAACCTTTTTTCGAAGAGGAGCATCGCGACGCGCGCTATACCTGAGCGCCGCCGGAGATGGAGCCCGGATGAACGAAGCGCGACTCACCCTTGAAACCGCCGGGGCCTGGCTGGGGGAAGTCCTGTCCCAATTTCCTGACGAGCGAGTTCGCATCGAGGGCATCGATGTGCTCGAAGGGGGCGAGATCGAGGGCTCCCCCCGGGAGCTTCTTGTTCATACCCATCACATGACGGTCACGCTCGAACAGGCGTATGGGCAGCCTGTTCATCTCGAGGTGCTCGAGGTGAAGCGGGAGGGTGAGAATTATGCCCGGAAGCTGATCCTCCGCGCGGGCGAGGGAGGCCCGGTGGTCCTGGCTGGAATCATGCGTTTCCGGCTGGAGTTCGTTCGTCCCGAGGTTCGCGAGGCGATCCTCGAGGCCCGGACGCCCCTCGGGAGAATCCTGATCGAGAATGACGTCCTGCGCCGAATCGAGACGGTCGCGTTTCTGCGCTTCCCTCTGGATAATTCCTTCGGCGAGCTTCTTGGGCTGGGGGAGGCAGATGGTTTTACCTACGGCAGGATCGCCCTGATCTTCTGCGACGGGGAGCCGGCGGTCGAATTGCTGGAGATCATCCCTCCCGAGGAGCGGGCAGGCGGAGCAACGAAGGAGCCGGACCTGTGAAAATCGACACCAGAGAGCGGGACGTCGTAATTATCGGCGGCGGCCCGGCAGGCGGGACGGCGGCAGCCCTGCTCGCCGAGAAGGGCCTTGACGTCCTGCTGCTGGAGAAAGAAAGCTTTCCCCGTTTTCACATCGGGGAGTCACTGATGACCGAGACCTGGTGGGTTCTCGACAGGCTCGGAATGGTCGAATGGCTCAAGACGACGGCCTTCCCCAGGAAGCGCAGCGTCCAGTTCATCTCTGAGGACGGCAGCCCGTCGAAACCCTTTTATTTTTTCCAGACCAATAAACACGAGAGCGCCGCGACCTGGCAGGTCGAGAGGTCGGTGTTCGATGAAAAGCTGCTCACGGTCGCCTCGGAAAAAGGCGCGGAGATCCAGATGGGGGTGTCGGTTGACCGAGTGCTTTTTGACGATGAGGGGCAGGCCACGGGTGTGCGCGCGGACCTGGCTGGAGAAGACGTTGAAATACCGGCCAAGGTCACGGTCGATGCCAGTGGAATGGGCGCCCTGCTCGGCCGCCAGCTGAAATTGATCCGCTCGGATCCGCGCCTCAGGAAGGGATCCATATTCGCCCATTACACGGGGGGGTACCGAGACGAAGGGGCCGATGAGGGAGCTACCCTGATCATCTACACCGAAGGAAACAGGGGGGGGTTCTGGTATATCCCCCTTTCTGATGACAGGGTCAGCGTTGGTGTCGTCGGGGACCCGGACGAGCTGCTCAAGGGCAGGGGAGGGCCCGCCGAGATACTCCAGGAGGAGATCCAGAAGTCTCCGGAAATGAGGAGGAGGCTTTGCGAGCTTCGCCAGGCCAGCCTCTGCTCCGAGGTGATGGTCACCTCGGATTTCTCCTATCGGGCGACTCGTTGCGCGGGGCCCGGCTGGGTGTTGATCGGTGATGCCTTCGGCTTCGTGGACCCTGTCTACTCAACCGGCGTCTTCCTGGCCCTGAAGTCCGGCGAGATGGCCGCTGACGCGATCGCCGGCGCCATCGAAACCGACGATCTGGACGCATCCCGCCTCGGCTCCTTCGCCCCGGACCTCGTCAGCGGAATCGAGGCGATGCGCAAGCTGGTATATGCATTCTACACTCCCGGCTTCAGCTTTGCCGACTTTGTAAGGAGCCACCCTCAGCACAGAGAGCGTCTTGTGGACCTGCTTACCGGGAACATCTTCAAGGAGGGAGTCACGGACATCTTCGATGACATGAAGGACTGCTGCGAGCTGCCGGAGGAGCTCCCACTCGAGTCCGGGTGATCCCGACACCCTGGGCCTCAGGCGATTCTTCCATCCTGCATACGTATGTGCTGGTCAGCCCCCTCGCACAGCACCTCATTGTGGGTAACGAGGATGAGGGCCGCGCTGGTGCGGCGGCGCTGCTCATGGAGCATCTCCATGATCTCGAGCCCGGTATTCGAATCAAGGTTGCCGGTGGGTTCATCAGCCAGGAGCAACGGAGGCGAGTTGGCCAGGGCCCTGGCGATGGCTACCCTCTGGCGCTCCCCGCCCGAGAGTCCGCGCACACTGGAATCCGCCCGGTCGCGCAGCTTTACCTCATCGAGAAGGCCGAGGGCCCTCTCCCTGCGCTCCCCGGAGGAGAGGGGGCGTGGAAGCATCGGGATCTCCACGTTCTGCCTCGCGGTGAGAACGGGGATAAGGTTGTGCATCTGGAATATGAAACCGATTTTTTCAGCCCGGATCGCATCAAGGTCGGCGCTCGATTCCACCGGGCTCCCGTCAATCAGGACCTCGCCCGAGTCCGGCACATCCATCGCCCCGACAATGTTCAGAAGGGTTGTTTTTCCTGAGCCCGATGGTCCGGTTATGGAGACAAAGCTGCCCCTCTCAATTTCGAGGCTGACGTCATCGAGGGCCGTGACGAGGCCCCCTTCAAACGTCTTCGTCGCGCTCCTGAGAGTTACGATCGTCTCATTCATAGCGAATCGCCTCTTCTGGTTTGAGCGATGAGGCCCTGCGGGCGGGGTAAATGTATCCTGTGATCCCGCCGACCAGGGCCAGCAGGATTCCGCGCAGGAAGATGCCGGGGAGGTAGGCGGCAACGAGGTATCCCCTGGAGAAGAACTTCAACAGCAATTCTGTTCCGACATAGCCGAAGAGCAGGCCGAGAAGTCCTCCAACAATCGAGATGAGCAGGCCCTCGATAACGATGACGCCAAGCACCCTCCTGCCAGACCACCCCAGAGCTCTGAGGGTGCCGATCTCACGAGTTCTCTCCGATACGCTCATCATCATGGTGTTGAGGACTCCGAGGATTCCCACGATCCCTGCGATGATAGAGAGCAGGAAGATGAAATCATCGATGTAGGCGATCTGCTCATTGAATCGGTCGGTAAATTCGTTCGCCGGACGCGCGACGAGCCCCGGCAGACGCTTCTCGATTTCCTCCCTGGCCTTCGAGGTGTCTTCAGGCGCGGTGTAGACAAAGAGCAGGGCAAAATCCGGCCCGGTCTTCTGCTGGACCACCTCCGCATGGGCGACCACGCCGAGGTTTTCCCAGCTCAGGTCCGATTCGAAGATTCCAGCCACCTCGTATTCGGTGATTCCGAGAAATTCCTCCCGAAAAAGCGGGAAACGATCCCCGACCTTCAGCTTCAGCTTCCTGGCGACAAGCTCGCCGAGAAGAAGCTCGGATCGTTTTTCAGGAAGCCTCCCGGAGACCATCTTGTCCTTGTATTTCCGAATCATTCGCTCGGAATAGAATCTTCCGAAAACGGGTATCACACCAAGTCCCGCCGCGATCGGCGCATCTTTTCCCAGCTTGGGCCCCATGATCATGGTGAAGTTGCCCCGGGCAATCTCCACGACTCCGGGCACCTCTCTGACCTTCCGGATGTCTTCCTCGGTCACCTTGCTGAAGGCGAGGTCCGCTGCCGAGCGGTCAAATACGATCAGGCTCGCTCCGCTGTCCTCCATGTAGCTGTTCAGGCTGTTCCGCATGCCGCGGGAGATGGAAAGGATCGAGATAATCATCGCGACACTTACCGCCACTCCCAGCAGGCAAAGGAGTGTCCGGCCCCTGCGAACCACGAATTGACGCAATACATAGCTGAGCATTTACCCTCCCCCGCTCTGGAGCTTGTAGCAGGCCGCCTCCCGGGCGTTCCTGACAAGCAGGTAGGGTGGGGCCAGGGCAGGGTGGTTCCAGGATTTCCCCTCGATCATCCGCACCCTGGAGAGCTCCCGCAGGCCGCCGGGATCCGGCCTGACCAGCGCCATCTCGCCGCTCTCGGCCATCACCAGGAGGATGTTTCCAGCCAGGAGAAGCTGCCCATGACCGTAACGGCCTCCCTTCCAGCGCCGCTTGCCGGTTTGGAGGTTTATGCAGACCATGATGCCGTCGTCGAGTCCATACGCGTTTTCTTCGTGAATTACGATATTGGCGAACTTGGATTTGAGGTTTCTGTTTTTCCAGATGGAGTTGGTGGTGAAGGCTCCCCGCTCATCCCTTTGGACCTCAAACAGCTCGGCGCCGACGCCGTAGCCGCTGGAGACTAGGATCCTGTCTTCGCTTACGGGGACCGGCTGGGTGACCTTGGGGTTGCCTCCGGGCCATGGATGAGACCAGAGAACCCCTCCATTGGAAGGATCATTCGCGGTAACCGTATTGTAATTGAGTAGCAGGATCTGGGGCGTTCCGGAGATTGTGGCCAGGGCGGGGGAGCTGTAGCCGAGCTCGGAGGGGGCAGAGCGCCAGGTCTCCTCGCCGTTTTTTCTGTCGTAGGCCAACAATCCGGGGCACTTGCCGCCACCGCCGGTAACGACCACCAGCTCCCCGGCAAGAAGCGGGGAGCTGCTCTTGCCCCACTCCTGGTTCGGGCAGGAGCTCCCCTTCAAGACCTCGACCGACCAGATCTCGCGGCCATCGGCAAGCTCGAGGCAGTTGAGGATCCCGGTAGCCCCCATCGTGTAGACCCGACCGCCGGAGATGGTCGGGGTCGCCCTGGGGCCGATACCCCCAAGGACATTTTCGAACCGGACACTGTCGGAATGCGACCAGATGATATGGCCGGTATCGAGCCTGTAGCAGACAACAAGCTCAAGCGATCCTCTCTGCTCCTGGGTGACCGCCCGGTAGCCGGAAACGGCGAACGAGGACCAGGCAGGCCCAACCTTTCGCCGCCAGATCTCCTCGGGCGGATGGTTCTCCCAGTCCCAATCGATCGAGACTTTCGGAATTACCGCGTCCCTGTTCGGTCCGAGAAATTGTGGGTAATCAGCGCTGGCCGTTCCGGTGACGGGCAGACCTTCACCGTCACCGGCCAGAGACGTTTCGGCGGAGGTCTCGGTGCTCTCGATACTGGGGAGGGATTCTTCATGCGGTGATTGCCAGCGAAAAGCCAGCCGGGGAACAAGGTCTCCGCTTACCTCCGCAATACGAAAGAGCCCGCAGATTGCGCCCACGACAAGGAGGGCCGCAATGGACATATACAGCCTCCTTTTGAGCGGGCGGTTCGAGAAAAGCAGGAAATGCGTAAAGGCCAGGGCCGCGGAGATGATGAGAATGGTCGCCGTGGCGATATACTGCTGCTGGTGATCGCCCCAACTGTACGCCCAGGTAATGAGGACGGCGATGCCCGTCAGGCTGAAGATCAACAGGGAGCCGAAGCGAGCCAGCAATTTGATGGGTTGTTTCAACATGCTTTTGATTCCGTGCCGGCCGAAGGCCATCCGAAGACTCCAGGCCGCGTCCGCCCGGCGGGCTCTTAAAGGACCGGCCCAATCGTCCAGGGAGCGAATTCTTCCTCGCCAAAGCCCTGCTTCTCACTGGCTGTCCGCTTCCCGCTGGCTACCTCGATGATCTCTTCGTAGATGGCGGTGGACACCTCCGCCAGGGGTTTGCCGGCGAGAACGCAACCGGCATCGAGATCCATGTCCTCCCTCATCCGTTCGTACATCGGGGTGTTGCTGGCTATCTTGATGCAGGGGGCCGGCTTGCAGCCGTAGACCGAGCCCCGGCCGGTGGTAAAGACGCAGATGTTGGCTCCGCCTGCGACGATACCCGTCAGGGAGACGGGGTCATAGCCCGGTGTGTCCATGACCACAAGCCCCTTCTGTTCGACAGGCTCCGCATAGGCGTAGACTTCAGCAAGGGCGCTGCTGCCGCCCTTCGAGCTGGCTCCCAGGGATTTTTCGTAGATGGAGCTCAGGCCTCCCGCCTTGTTGCCGGGGGTGGGGTTGTTGTTCAGCTCGGCCCCGAAGGTGCTCGAGTACCATTTCCACCAGCGGATACGCTCAATCAGCTTTTCTCCGATCTCCCGGCTTACCGCCCTGCGAGTCAGAAGATGCTCGGCGCCATAGATCTCCGGGGTCTCTCCCAGGATGACGGTCCCTCCCTGGGCGACCAGCAGGTCGGAGGCCCCTCCGAGGGCCGGGTTCGCGGTGATGCCGCTATTCCCATCGGAGCCGCCGCATTCGGTTCCGAGCATGAGGTTGGCAAGAGGCTGTTCGGTCCTTTGCGCCGCGTTCAGCCTGGGAAGGAGGTCGAGGACAGCTCGGATCCCGGCATCGATGGTGGCTGCCACCCCTCCCTCTTCCTGGATAGTAAGGGTAGGCGGCCGCTGTTCTCCGGCTCCGCCCTCCGGGCTCGAGAGCCCCTCGACCTGGACCAGGTTTTTCCGCTGGATGAGAGTCGAGGCCTGGCCGACCTCACAGCCGAGCCCCACCAGCAGGTATCCTCCAATGTTCGGATGGGTCGCGAATCCGGAGAGCACCCTGTTGAGCTGCTCGTGGTCCAGGCCATCTTCCTGCATTCCGCACCCGCCCTTATGGGTCAGGGGGAGGACTCCATCCACATTCGGAAAACCATCGAGGGTCTCCTCTGAGATGCGCTGGCAAATGTACTTGCTGGTGGATGCGGAGCAGTTGACCGTGCTGATGACTCCGAGGTAGTTTCTCGTGCCGACCCTGCCATCCGGCCGCAGGTAGCCCTTGAATGTTCGCTCAGTCACGGCCGGAGGAGCGGGAGGGACCTCGGTGGCGAAGGCGTAGTCCCGCTCAAAGCTCTCCGCCCCGCAATTGTGAATGTGAACATGGCTGCCGGCGGGAATATCCCTGGAGGCGAAGCCGATTACCTGGCCGAATTTGCGTATCTCGCCGCCAGCGGGTATGGCAACGATGCTCACCTTATGCCCCAGGGGAGCGTTGTCGCTAAGCCTGACCTCGCTGTCTCAGGCCGGGATGGATTCCCCTGCGACGAGGTCGCGACAGGAAACCGCCACATTGTCTTCGGGGCGCAGGATGATTGAGCCGGGTGGAGTGGGGCCGATGGGCATGGCGGAGGATTCTACCATACATCCGCCGCAGCCACCCTCCGAGCGGCCGCAAGCTCATTCTCCCGTGGGCGGCATTCGAGCCCGACAAATCCCCTGTAGCCCAGGTCGTGGGCCGCCTTGAGCACACGGTTGTAATGGACCTCCCCGGTGCCCGGCTCGTTGCGGCCGGGGTGGTCAGCGAGCTGGAGGTAGCCCACCTGCTTCCAACCGTCCCGGAGGCGGCCGCAAAGATCTCCCTCGGTGATCTGCATGTGGTAGAGGTCCCAGTTGATCTTGACGCTTGGAGAGGCCACCTCCTCGCAGATGCGGATGGCCGGGGGGCTGCCGTAGAGGCAGTGCCCTTTGTGATCGACCCTGATGTTCATCGGCTCGAGGATCATCACGACTCCGTGTTTTTCAGCGATGGGAGCGGCCAGCTTGAGCCCCGCGATGATGTTCTCATGCATCTTCTCCTGGGACATCCCGGGCTGGTCGTCGCCCCCGACGACGGTCATGAGCTTGCAACGCAGCTTTTTTGCCGCCTTGCAGGAGGTCTCGATTGCCTTGACGAATTTCGGATGGTTCCTGGGGTTGTTGAGTCCTGGGCGAAAGCCCCAGGCCGTGAACTGGGCCACCTCGATCTTCAACTCGGCTGTCTTGTCGGCGACCGCGTCGATGTCTTTTCCTTCAAGCGGCCAGAACTCAACGGCCGGAAAGCCCAGGGCCGCGGCAGCCTCTATGCGCCTGAGGAAGGGGAGCCGGGCAAACCACATCTCAATATTGACGGCGAACCGGGTATGCGGGGTTTTCCCGATTTCGGAAACGTTACCGGTCTTTTCCGCTCCGGCAGCCAGGGGAGCCACCGCGCAGGCGGCCGCCGCGCCGAGGAATTTTCGTCTGGATGGGACTGTCATGACACTCTCCGGATGGTTTGGAGCTGAGGGCTGGGGCGGCCCGAATTCGTATCAACTGAAGGTAGCATGAGGGGAAGCTCATATTGAACCGTTTCTCACGAAAATGCCCCCGCTATCGGCGCAGGGAGCTGCCTCGCCGCTGCGATAC
>JAKUSY010000124.1 GCA_022451445.1 Planctomycetota bacterium | reverse complement strand
AGAACAAGACCGGGGCGGACCGTAATTTCTATCTCTCCATCAGCGGCAAGAGTGACAGGAAGAAGACCTACGCGGACCTCTTCCTTCCCTCCGTCGAGAAGGCGATCGAGAGGCAGGAGGACAGGCCCCTGTGGGGAAAAGCCGACAAGTTCAAGGTGCTCAAGGACAAGTCAGCTGGTGAACGGAAGTTTTCCTATACCAGGATCAAGGATGGCGAGAAGAGGCTCTGCGTGGCGGTATTCAACCGCTTCGATCCCAACGCCAAGAACATCACCATCCGGGTGACTGGACTGTCCAATGACATTGAAGTAATCAGCGACCCCGGTGGCCGCACCCTCCTGAAGGAGAGGATTCGCCTGCTCCACTTGTCGCGTCCGGGTGATGAATACGAGATCACCAACGACAGCTTCAAGAATCTTCGCATGGAATGGGTGAAGGAGACCACGGAGGTCAAATTCAAGGACGAGTGATCACGGTTTTAAATGAACGATCATGAGTCTTTTTTCAGCTCCCTCTCTGAGGAGGAGCATCATTTGCTCGCTCTCAAGGATCTTCTCTACGAGGGCTCCTGGGATGAAATTGAGATCGATTTAAAAGCCCGTAAGGACAACAAGCCCTACGTGGTTAAGCTTGACAGCCGAATAGATGAGGACCTGCTTCGTATCGAGAGACTGAGAGCTTACGAGGATGAGAAGGGGATTGACCTGGGTCAGTACCTGCCTCACAACCAGTCAGCACAGAGCTGAGGAGTCTTTCAGCGAGCCGGTTTAAGTATGGAGGAGGCCGCCCGGAAATCGGGTCGCCAGCTAAGGAGAAAGAATGAAGTTTTCCAGTCTGAAACAGAAGCTCGGTCTGGCCCTCGTCGCGGCGTGGGTCACCTGTTCAATCGCCGGTTGTGGCGCCGTCGAGTCGACCCGTGACTTTTTCAGCGGAAGCGGCAAGGCCGTGGTCGCGTCGGCCCCCGTGGCCGGCTCCGCCGGTCCCGCTCTCGCCGCCCCGGCGGCCGCCAATTCGAGAATCCCTGAGAGCGTTCTCAAGGGCAAGGGACTCGAAGAGGTCTGGTACCTCGGAGAGGTTGTTTCGGGCAAGGAGAGGATCGACCTCCAGAGAGCCTACCTCCTGGATGAAGATCTCTTCTGCGTTACCGGGCCCAATAGCTCGCGGCAGAGGCACCTGATCCGCTTCAGCAGGCAGTCGGGCCACGCGGTCTGGTACGAGGATATCGAGGGCACCCTGGTTCACCCTCCGTCCACCTACCACTATCCCGCCTCGGTTCTTCGCGACCCGGAGCTCTATTACACCCAGCTGGACAAGGTGATCTGTCTCGATCTCGATACTGGCCGCAAGAGGTGGGAGAGGGAGCTGGACTTCCCGATCTCCACCAGGGTGGTCGCCAACGAGAGCCATATCTTCCTCGGCTCCGACCTCAAGCGCGCCTACGCGGTTCCCAAGAACCTGAATGTCGAGCAGTGGACCTACCTGACGAAGGGCAGGATCGAGGCAAGCCCCCTGCTGGCGGGTGACAAGGTCGTCTTCGCCTCGCACGATGGCTCCGTCACCGGCCTGATCCCCACCGATGGATGGGACAAGGTTCGCTCCTGGAAGTTCAAGACGGGCGACAGGGTCCGCTCTGACCTGGCATTTTACGAACGCGGTATCTTCGTCGGCTCGGCTGACTACAAGCTCTACTGCCTCCGGCTCGACGGTACGGTCCGCTGGAGCTTCGTCACCGAGGCGGAGGTCAATGAACCCCCGGCTATCTACAGCACCGCCGGCGGCTCCTACGCCTTCGCGATCTCGGATGAAAACACTCTCAAGGGCCTGCCCCGCACCCTCTTCGCCATTCCCCTTCCCAAGGGAGACGACGTCGCCGCGGTCTTCGACTCCTGGAAGATGAAAAATGTTCAGAAGGTGGTTTCCATTGGCCAGAGGAATGTCTATGTTCTCCTCGAGCCCGGCGCCTCCGGCGAGAAGACCCTGGTCGCGGTGGACGTTGCCACGGGCAAGGAGGCCTTCCGCCTCGATGTCGCCGGCTTCAATTTCATTCCAAACAATTCGGCGGATTTTGGCCGCAACAATACGGAGCGTGGTCGCATCTATCTCATCAGCAGAACCGGCGCTATCCAGGTGCTCGGGGAAAAGAGCCTGTAATCAGTCCGGGGGACTCCAGGCGCTGGCTGGTTGAGAGCGTTGCTGGCTCGATACCGGCATGAGAGGGAATACTGATGTGGATTACCCGGGGCGCTTCGCCCGGGATTGCGGGGAGGGCGAATTTCTCGCTGGGGCCGGGCGGATCCTCGTAGCCTGTTCGGGCGGGGCCGATTCGACAGCCCTCGCATTGCTCCTGTCCGGCTACCTCGACGCCCTCGGGGATGCTTCGCCCAGGCTCTACATCGGCCATGTCAACCACGCCCTGCGGGGCTCCGCTTCGGATCGGGACGAGAGCTTTACTCGTGAGCTTGCCCGGGAGCTGGGCGCGAAGTTTCTCAGCGTTCGTCTCCCGGCCACCTCGGAGGCACAGCCGCTGAGCGAGGGCAGGGCCCGGGAGCTTCGCTACGAGGTCTTCGGGCGGTGGGCCGCCGAGCACCGGCTCGATCGTATCGCCACCGCCCACCATCGGGATGACCAGCAGGAGACCCTGCTGCTGCGCCTGTGCCGCGGCACGGGGATCGCCGGGCTGGCCGGGATCCCGGCCAGCCGGCCCCTCGATGGTGAGGAAGCTTCCCCCAGGCTGGTGCGGCCGCTGCTGGGCTGGTCCAGGGCGGAGCTCCTTGACTATCTCGAGTCCCGCGGGCAGTCCTTTCGAATCGACCGGACCAACGACAGCCTGGAGATTCCGCGCAACCGGGTTCGTCACGAGGTATTGCCTCTCCTGGAGGAGCATGTACATCCCGGCGTGCGCTCCTCGCTCAGCCATCTCGCCGGGCAGGCCGCGGAGCTCCAGGGCGACCTCGAGGCGCTGGGCCGGCGGGCGTTGGCGGCCTCACGCCTCGTGGATTCAGCCGCGGGAGAGATCTCCCTTTCTCGCGAGGCGCTCCTGTGCTGGCCGCCCAGTGTTCGTCGCGAGGTCTATGCCGCGGTCGCCAGGGAGCTCAGGCCCGGCGCCGGGGGTTTCTTTACCCGCCGGGAGCTGGAGTCCGTAGAGGATGTCCTCGATCCCGGGGACGCCATCGCCCGTGCCGACCTCGGAGGTGGCCTGCGGGTCGGCAGGGTCCGGGAGCGGCTCGAGTTCGGCCTGGGAGACGCCGCCGGAGGCCCGCGCGAAGAGGTCCCCCGCCAGGAGGTTCTTCTCCAGGTCGATGGCGAACCCGCGGTATGGGGGGGCTGGTCTCTCTCCGCCCGACGGGAGCCCTGGAGGGGGCCCGGCGGCGACTCGTTCGAGGAATGGATCGACGAGGCATCGCTTGGCGAGGGTCTCCTGGTGAGGGGCCGCCTCCCCGGTGACCGGGTCTGGCCCCTGGGAGCTCCCGGGAGCAAGAAGCTGAAAGAATTCATGCGTGAGAGCGGTGTGCCTTCGGGGGGCAGGGATGGCGTACCCCTCGTCGTCAGCGGAGACAAGATCGTCTGGGTGGTCGGCCAGCGTCTCTGCCAGCCCTTCAGCGTTCCTGCCGGCGGCGCTCCGGCTGTCCGGCTGCGGGCCTGTCGGCTGGAGGAGGCATCCTGAAGACCCTCCGGGAGAGCTTCGCGGGGTAGCGGTATCCTGTTTTCGGCGGGCGGGAAGGCTTGACTTGCCACCACACGCCGAATGAAAATACCGCCATGCCAACCGAGAGCGAGAGCTACCAGAATCCCCTCGTCAAGCGCTACGCCAGCGCCGGGATGCTTCGTATCTTTTCAGACGACAATCGCTACCGGACCTGGAGGCGCCTCTGGCTGGCGCTGGCGGAGTCCGAGGCCGAGTTGGGGCTCGGCATCGAGGAGAGCCAGCTCGATGAGCTGCGAGCCCATCTCGACGATATAGATTACGACCGCGTAGCGGAGCACGAGAGCGAGCTGCGCCACGACGTCATGGCGCACATCACGACCTTCGGCGAGGCCTGCCCCTCGGCGGCCGGTATCATCCATCTCGGCGCCACGAGCTGCTACGTGACCGACAACGCCGACTGTATTCTCAACCGCCAGGCCCTGGAGCTGGTGCGCTCCCGCCTCGCCCGCCTGCTGGTGGCGCTGGAGGGCTTCGCGCTGGAGCATAAGGCGCTCCCGACGCTGGCCTATACGCATTTTCAGCCTGCCCAGCTGACCTCGGTCGGCAAGCGGGCGGCGCTCTGGGCGCAGGATCTTCTCCTCGATCTCAAGGAGGTCCAGTACCGCCTCGACGGGCTGCGGTTTCGCGGCGTGAAGGGGGCCACGGGCACCCAGGCAAGCTTCCTGCGCCTCTTTGATGGGGATACGGAGAAGGTGGAGGCGCTCGATGAGATGGTGACCGCCAAGATGGGCTTCGAGGCGAGGTTCCGGGTCACCGGGCAGACCTATACCCGCAAGCAGGATGAAGGCACCCTGCACGCCCTGTCGGGACTGGCGCAGTCGGCTCATAAGATCTCCAACGATATCAGGCTGCTGCAGCGCCTCGGCGAGCTGGAGGAGCCCTTCGAGAACAAGCAGGTAGGCTCATCGGCGATGCCCTACAAGCGCAATCCCATGCGCATGGAGCGGGTCTCCTCGCTGGCGAAGTTCGTGATCTGCGAGGCGCAGAACGGCGCCTGGGTGCACTCGACGCAGTGGTTTGAGCGGACCCTCGATGATTCGGCCAACCGCAGGCTCTCGATCCCCCAGAGTTTCCTCGGCATCGACGCGATCCTGATCCTCATGGTCAACGTGGTGGAGGGCCTGGTGATCTATCCCGATGTCATTCGCCGGACCCTCAAGCAGGAATTCGATCTGATGGTGAGCGAGAATCTCATGATGCTCGCCGTCAAGGCCGGTGGCGATCGCCAGCAATTGCACGAGAGTATCCGTGATCACGCCATGGAGGTGGTCGCAGCTCGTCGCGCCGGCGACGATGAGGCCGATCTTCTCGTCCGGCTGGCTGAAGACCCTCTCTTCGAGAGCGTCCGCGACAGCATCTCCGAGGTCTCCGATCCGGCGGACTACATCGGCTGCTCGGCGGCGCAGGTCGAGCGCTTCTTCGCCGAGGAGGTCCGTCCCGCCCTCGAGCTCTGCGGCCCGGGGGAGGGCGAGGTGGATGCGGCGTCCTGGGACGTTCGGGTTTGAGCTCCCCGGCGATCGAAGGCTTCGTGATCCACAAATCGAGCCGCAATGTCAGGGTCCGCACCGACTCGGAGGTCCTGCTGTGCACGCTGCGCGGCCGCTTCCGGGATGAGAAGACGGGGAGGTCACCCGTGGTGGTGGGGGACAGGGTGCTGGTCGAGTCTTGCGGCGAGGGCGAGGCCGTCCTCGAGGAGATCCTGCCGAGGAAGACCGAGATTCGCCGGGCCAGGGCTCCCAGG
This sequence comes from Planctomycetota bacterium, assembly GCA_022451445.1. Lineage (GTDB taxonomy): Bacteria > Planctomycetota > UBA8108 > UBA8108 > UBA8108 > UBA8108. Next base: position 2,515 of record JAKUSY010000124.1, on the reverse strand, counting down.
GGCCGGGGCGGTCGCGCCAGGGCGGGCAAGGCGCCCGCCGACGAGCTGGTGGTAGTCTCCAACGTGGACCAGGTGCTCATCGTGATGGCCTCCTGCGCTCCGCCGCCGCGCTGGGCTCTCATCGACAGGGTCCTGATCTCCACCGCCTGGGAGAAGGTCGAGGGAGCGATCTGCATCAACAAGTGGGACCAGGTTCGGGATGAAGACGAGGTGCGCTCCGATGTGGAGGAGAGCCTCGGGGTCTACGAAGAGCTCGGCTACAGCTGCTTTCGCCTGAGCGCCCTGGAGCGCTCCGGCATCGAGGGGCTCTCAGCCTGGCTGGCGAATAAGGTGACCGTATTCTCCGGGCATTCGGGGGTCGGCAAATCGACCCTGATCAACGCGCTCTGTCCGGACCTCGATATTCACACATCCCACGTCAACCGGGTGACCGGCAAGGGGCGCCATACCACCACGGCGGTCACCCTCTACGAGCTTCCCGGCGGCGGCTGCCTGGTTGACACACCGGGCTACAGGGAGTACGGGCTGGCGAATATCGACAGCGCCCAGATCAGCCGCTACTACCAGGAGTTCTCCGAACATCTCTCCCGCTGCAGGTTCGGCAATTGCCTGCATGTTGATGAGCCCGGCTGCAGGGTGCTCGAGGCGGTCGAGCGGGGTGAAATTTCTGATTTGCGCTACCAGAATTACCTGCAGATACTGTCAGCTCGGTAGCCCTCCGGGTATGTAACATCATTTGCCGGTTGCAGTTACCGTGGTATCCTTGATTTGAGGCAGTTTCAGAAGGAGTTTTTCGCAAGATTCAGGCCGATGGTTGCGTCTTAAGGGATATGGCGGCGGCTGTTAGTCGCGGCCGTATGTGTGTTTAGCGAAAATGCTTGCTGAAGACAGGGAATACGTAGAGAGAGTGCTTGCCGGTGAGCCGGAGGTATTCGAACAGCTGGTTCGAAAATACAACCGGCTTGGAGGCGCGATAGCCTACGGTGTTCTGTCAGATTTTCATCTTGCCGAAGACGTGGTCCAAGATGCTTTCATCCGGGCCTTTGAGGCTCTTGACAGCCTCAAGGAACCCGGCCGCTTCCGGGTCTGGTTCGCGGGAATTGTAAAGAGACGTTCGATCGATGTACTACGCCAGAGAAAAAATCCCAGGATACGGGCCGCCAGCCTCGAGGCCGGAGGCGCCGATGCGGGAGAGGGCGGCAGCCTGGGCTCGACAGTCTCCAGTGACTCGAGGAGGCCGGAGCAGTCTCCCGATGATTCCCAGCTCGATGCCGCCGTTCATGCCGAGCGTCGCCGCCAGGTGCTCGAGTGCATCTCCGGGCTCGATGAGAATGACAGGATCATCGTCTCGCTCAAGCACATGGATGGACTCTCCTACAGGGAAATCGCCGAGCTCATGGAGACCTCCGTGTCCGCCGTCGAGTCCCGCCTGTTCAGGGCCCGCAGGGTCCTGCGTAAGAAACTTGCCGCTGTGTTGAAATTGGATTCGCCGGAATCATGAAAGACCCGGACTGTAACTGTAGCTCTGAAGTCATCTGGCGCTATATCGATCGCGAGCTTTCCGCCCGCGATATGGCCGGGGTCAGTGAGCGGATCAGGAGCTGCGACACCTGCCGGGGCATGTACGAGGAGCAGGCCCTCCTGGCGAGGTCGCTGAGCTCCGGGTTTGTCGACTCTCCCTTCGGCGAGAGCTTTGTGGTTCGCTCACGGGAGCGCTTCACCGCCGCCGGACTTGCCGGCTCGCGGGAGCGGGGCATCCGGGCGATGGGCAGCGGTACGAAGCTCTTCTTCGGCGACAGGGGCTTCGCCGTGTTGCGCTCGAGGAGGTTCCTGGGAATCGCCGCCATGCTGCTGTTGGTGCCGGTGATTCTCGCCATAGGCTTCCTGGTCAGCTCGCGCCGTGAGCAGTCCCTCGGCGGGCTCAGGGTGACAGGGCAGGATGAGGTCGCCGTGCGTATCGTCGGCTCCTCCAGCGAGGCCATCTTCATCCAGCCCCAGCCCGGCGGCTCGGGGTTCGAGGCCGGCAGGATCTACGATGTCCCTCCCGGAACGACATTGGCGCTCTCCCTGGGCGGTTTCGGGCAGCGTGAACCGGCCGCCCGGCTCAAGCTCAAGGGCCCTGCCAGGTTCTCGACCGCGGCAGATTGTACCGTGAGCAATTTTCACGGCAACCTGATCAGCGGCGAACTACGGGCCCGTGTAGCCCTTAGGGGCGAGGGTGAGAGCTTTCTCCTGTCCGCCGGCGGACTGCACCAGGCGCGCGTCATCGGCACCGTTTTCGTTTTTTCCGCAAGGGACGGTGTTACCAGCCTCACCGTCGAGGAGGGGCTGGTCGGCTTCGGCACCCTGGGTGAGAATGTATAATACCGGGAGAACAGCAAGGTGGGTCCGGAGGCCGGGACCGTCAGCCTCACCTCCCCCGGCAGCGTCGTCGACGAGCCTTCCGTTTCGACGACTCCCCCGTCCCCGGCGGTGGAGCCCACCGTCGATTCTTCCGCTGCCGTGAAGCCGGTCT
>JAKUSY010000123.1 GCA_022451445.1 Planctomycetota bacterium | reverse complement strand
TATTGATAAAGAAAAGGCGTTTTGGAAGGAGGGGGGGTGGGAAGCAGTTACTGGCAGCGCGGTGAGGATTCGCAGCTGAGGTTGTCTTCGCTCGGGTCCACGCCGCATTCTCCAAATGGAGCCGGCAGGGCGTCGTCGCCCCTGAAGAGGTAGCCGAGAATCCTCACGGCGTCCGTTATGGACAGTCCTCCATCATCGTCGGCATCCGCGGTTTTCAGGCAGGCGGGCTCCTCTCCATCGGTGAATAGAAAGCGCAGCACGGTGATGGCATCGGTTATCGAGATCCGTCCATCGGAGTCGGTGTCGCCGCGCTGCAGGACTGGTCCTTCCGGCTCGGTGTAGAGCTCGAGACTGAAGGAGCTGACGCCTGTGCGGCCAAGCTCCTCGAAGGTCGAGCTGAGATATTTCCCGGCGGGCTCCTGCAGGATAGCCCCGGCGCTGTTGGCCTGGGGAGATACGAGCTCGACGATGGCCACCGGCTCGGCGAATCCCTCGACCGTCACCGGGGGGTCGAGCACGAGCCAGTGCCTGACGAAGGTATTGTGCCGCGAGGCGGCGTAGACGAGCTCCCAATAGGACTCGGTCCTTCTGCGCTCACCCCGCAGGGTGATCTCGCCGCTGAGGAGTCGAATGGGTCCGAACTCTTCGTTCTGCGGGGGGCGGTAGCGTTCGAGGATGGACAGCCGGGTACCATCATCGAGTGTCGCCCTGACCTGCCAGAGGTCGAGGCTGTCGTAGGAGCAGGAGTTGTAGTCGAGGAAGATTCTCCGGTCGGGGTCGGAGAGGGAGGTGATCTCTCCTTGCAGCGAGAGCTCCTCCTCGAGATAGGCCGCGTCCAGCGTGAGGGATCCCTCGAGGACCTCCTCACCCCTGGCGGTAAAGGGCTCGAGGAGGAAAAGCTTCAGCTTCAGGCGCAGGTCGTCATCGATGGCGAAGTCCTGGTCGAAGATGAACCGATGCCGGACGCTTCCATCGTTGTTCGTGATGCGGCTCGAGCGCAGGAGGCCGGGGCCGGCGGGGGCCAGGGGCTCGGCTCCCGGTCCGAAGCGGACCGCCTCGACAAGCTCCAGCGCCGAAACGAGAGATTCCGTGCGCAGGACGTGGGGACCGGCCCGGAACCTGACCTGGCTCTTGAGCTCCCGGACGCTCCTGGGATCCCGCTGGATGCTGGCGTTTCCGAATCCGACGCAGACGGTCGTGGCGGCGGGGACCACCAGCTCGAATTGCGGCCGGGGCGGGATGGGAGCGTTGCGCAGGAAGGGGCGGACCTGCTTGATGGCGAGCGAGCCGTCTTCTTCGATTTTGAACTCGAGGTCAAGGACGACCTCCGCCCGTTCGTGGTCACCGGTTTCCACCGGGAAGTTCCGGTCGATGTGCCACAGGACCGCTCCGAGCTCGCGGAGCTGGTCATCGGAGAGAACGTTCTCTCCCTCGGCAAGGAGCGAGGACCGCGCGGACCTGGTGATGTCGAGGACATCTCCCTGGTTTACCAGCAGCAGATCGACAGCGGTGGAGACCCCGGGGTCCGGGCTGACAACGCTGTTCTCCCCGACCTGGGACGTTACGAGGTAGCGCGGATCGAGAGGATTCGAGGGGTTGCCGGTGAAGACGACCCCGTTGGCCCTCTCCTGGTCGAAGGCGCGGCTGACGAGGATCCCCATGCCGACGAGGTCATGGCTCACTCCGTAAAAGGCGCGCTCCTCTACCGCGCGGAAGTTCCAGAGGCTGGCCCAGACCCTCCGCAGCGCCCGCGCTATGCCGCGTTCACTGCCGCGATCGGGGTCACAGCGGGAGGGACCGTTGTCATCGGTGTCGAGATCGTCCGCCGCGCAGGCGGAGAAGGAGCTGTAGAGCCCCGCCCCGTTGAACTCGAGGGCATCCTCCACGTTGGAGGAGGAGCGCATGCGCACCTTCATGGTGGTGGAGTCGAAGACGGTCCCGATCTTTTCGGCGATGCTCGCCACCAGCTCGGAGCTTATCTGGCCTCTCTCCTCCATGTGCTCACGCAGCGTATCGAGTCTCTCGAACCGGTATTCGGAGCTGGACTGGAACTCTTCGGAGGCGAAGAGCTCGTTGATATACTCCTCGTAGGTCACGATTCTCAGCGGGTCGATGACCGAGAAGAGACGGTTGGAGCGAATGAACTCCATGTAGTGGTGAAGCGGGATGCCGAAGCCAACCTCTCCGTATCGCTCGAAAGGGCCTGCCAGGGTGTTCTGCAGACGGGCCAGGTTGACCGTCTTGCCGCCGAAGCGCGAGATGAGCAGGCCGCTGTCGGCGCCGAGCTCCATCTCGGCGAGGCTGACGAGCTCGCTGAAGTCCTCGTCGCGCTCGGGAGGGCTGGCGAGGCTGGGGCGGCTTTCGATCCAGAAGGCCTCGGCCTCTTCGAGGGTGGCCTCCCGCAGCAGGTAATCGTCTTCCCTGACCTCCAGCCTGACGAGCTGGCCCTCGAAGGGAGTGAACGCCGAGATCGCTCCCTCGAGAAAGGCGTTGGGGGTGTTTCTTCGCGCCGTCCGTATCGAGAGGTGGCTGAGGGGGCCCTGGGGCTCAGCCGTGATGACGCCGGAGACCACGCCCTCGATGTCCCTCGGCGCGTGATCGAGAACCAGGAGGTCCTGGAAGCTGATCCGCCCGTTGTCGTTGGCCTCCTCGAAGGAGTCCCGGTCGAGGATCTTGACGGTTCCGTAGCCGACGGCCTGGGTGTAGGGGATGTAGTCGGCGGCGATGTTCCGGGTGTCGAAGACGATGGGGAAGCCGGGGTCTTCCCAGCCAGCCGCGTTCTCACGAGCCGGAACGTTGTCGGGGAGATAGGCCAGGGGAGCGAGGTTGAAGGTCTGGGAGAAGTTGCCGTAGATGGAGCGAGCCTCCTCCACGGTCAGCAGCTCGGCCGCGCTGGAGCTGATATCCGTATAGACGCTGAAACCGTAGCCCGTACCCTCGTCCGTGGAGAGGCGGGAGATGGAGCCGATGTAGTATTCCCGGCTGGCCCGCAGGCCGACGAGCCGGTTGTACTCGTCCGGGCCCAGCAGGGGGAAGCGCTCCGGGAAGGTCTGGGTGAGGAAGTCCTGGTGGAGATCGAAGAGATGCCCGTTCTGGTAGAGAACAGGCAGTGAGTCAGGGTCTTCGGGATTGACCGGCATGACGAATTTCAGGTCCAGTCCGCGGGCCGAGGAGGTGGCCAGCTCGTGGTAATCCAGCTCTGTGCAGATCTCCTCGAGGTGGGTTACCGAAAGAACCGTGGGTGCCTGGTTGTAGAAAAAATGCATGTCCCTGCTGTCGTGGTTGGCCGCGACGAGGTCTACATCCGAGTCGTTATCGAGGTCGCCGGCGGCGACGAAGCGCGGGCCTTGTCCGGTCTCGTAGGTCAATCCGAAGCCCATCGTCCCGTCTCCGAGGTTCAGCAGGATGGATATATTGTGGCTCTCGGCGTTCCCGGTGACGACATCGGGCAGCCCGTCGCTGTTGATGTCGTGGACTATGAGAGAGTAGGGGGGAGCGCCCGCGTCGTAGCTGATGCCCGCGTCGAAGGTGCCATCGCCCCTGCCCGGGAGGATGATGATCGATCGCCCCGACGGGTTGGCGACGACGACATCCATCAGCCCGTCGCGGTTGATGTCTCCTCCGGCGACGTAATAGGGCGCGCCATCGACGGGAACCTCCGTGGAGGCGCCAAAGAGCCCGTTGCCCTGGTTGAGCAGCACCGAGATATTTCGCGAGCCCCTATTGGAGACCACCAGGTCGTTGAAACCGTCTCCATCGAGGTCGACCGCGTCGCTGCAGGCGGGCTGGCGCCCGACCCTGTAGTCGCGTCGGCCGCTGAAGGTGCCGGTTCCATCGGCCCGGTTGAGCCAGACGGTGACAGTCCCGGAGCCCTCGTTGGCGCTGACGACCTCCGGAAACTCGTCGCCATTGAGCTCCGCGGCCTGGACCTGGAAAGGCCTGACTCCGGTAATGAGCCTTCCCTGCCTGCGGAAAGCGGCGTTTCCCAGGTTGAGGAAGATCTGCATATGGGCGCTCATCATCGCCCCGGTTACGAGGTCGAGGTCGCCATCTCCGTCGAAGTCGCCGCTGTCGATAGTGTTGAGGTATTCGCCGGCCGGGACTGTCCGGCGCGGACGCATGATTCCATTGGAGTTCAGGAAGAGCGTGATAGAGCGTCCGTTCCCATCCCCGGTCGCCACATCGAGGAAGCCGTCGTTGTCAAAGTCGCCGATGGCGGCGGCGTGGGGGGCCGGCCCCATGTTCACCCGGACGGGGTCGAGGGTCACCGCGCCCTGGTCCCTGTTCCAGAGGATCCCGACACTGGTGAATCGCTCGAAAGCCGTTGCCAGCTCCGGGTCTCCGTCGGAATCGAGGTCGCAGATGGTGAGAAGTCCGGGAGCGAATTCCACCGCGAAGGTGATGGGGGCGGTCAGGAAGGTGCCGTTGACGTTGTTGAGGACGGAAACCACCGCTTCCCGCGTGCCGAAAATGATCTCGGGGTCGCCATCTCCATCGATGTCTTCGGCAAGGATCTGGGTGGGACGCGCGGGGAAGTTGTCGGCAAAGCTGAAGGCGCCGCTGCCGTCGTTGTGGAAGATCGAGACCGACTCCATGTTGCTCGTGGCAAGATCGAGGTCGCCGTCTCCATCGAGATCCGCGGTCGCCATCTGGGCTGGCCGCCGGGACCCGATCGGAAAGGTCAGCGCCTCCGCGAAGGTCCCATCTCCATTCCCGGCGAGCATGGAGGCTGTGTCATCGCGGCTGTTGAGGACCAGGATGTCCATGGACCCATCGCCGTTGAAATCGTCGATCACAGCGGCTGTCGGATAGTCACCGACGGGGATGCTGACGGCTTCGGTGAAAGACCCGGCTCCCGCGTTCAGCCTGAAGCCGATGTCGTCATTGCTCGTGTTGGTGTAGAGGAGGTCGAGCAGGCCATCGCCATTGAGATCTCCCGTGGTGACGAACCGGGTCGCCCGGTCCACCTCGATGCCGGCGGGTTCGGGGAAAACGCCGCTGCCGTCGTTCCAGAAGAGCTCGATGGTGAAGAAGTTCGCTGTGACCAGGTCGAGGTCGCCATCGCCATCGAGATCCGCGGAGGTGATGGAGCTCGCCCTGACGCCGGCGGCGATATCCGTCCTGGTGAAATCCCCGCCGCCCTGGTTGTAGAGCAGGGAGAGCGTCGAGCTGGTGTCGGCGTCTTTATTCGCGGTGACGAGATCGTTGTCGCCATCGCCGTCGAAATCGCCGGAGGTGAGAGCCCTGGGGAAACGTGCCACGGTGAGGGCCTGCTCCCGAAGGCCGAACTGCAGCGGGGCGAATTCGCATTCATCGGGAACGTTGTTCTCGTTGCAGTCGGTGCTCGTATTCTCCGCGATATCGACCCGGTCTTCGATCCCGTTGCGATTGCAGTCCAGCGCGAAGACAGGGCGGGAAGCGAGCGCCATCGCCGCCGTCAGGAGGAGAGCAATGATTTTGAGGGAAAGTCGTTCTTGATCGATCATGAGATCCGAAGCACGAATCCGATGGCCGGGGCGGGAACGGTTTTTTCCGGGCAGGGACCCGGGCTTCCGACTCCGGGTTCCGCCAGAACACTCGTTTGTCCGACCCGGACCCGGTTAATTTCGCAAAAGCCCGGCAATATTTCTACAGCGAATGTCGACGTCCGGCTCCTGTGCGGCCAATCTCCTCGCGGGCCCTGGCGGCCGGTACATACCTTGAAAAATTGTTAGCGGGCGGGAAGATTCAGCCTGGACCCTTCCAGCTACCGTTCGGATGCCGGTCAACTGGCGAACATCGGGCTAGTTACCCTGTTTCACCTGTGAAGACTGGCCCATGAGAGCATCAGATGAGGGTCTATTTTACCGCAAAACCCTCTAAATCAAAGGGCTGCGTTGGTCCCGCAGGCTGGGCGCGGCAGGGTTTTTACTGCGAGAGCAGATCCTCGAGGAGGGTCTGCCCCATGAAGGTATAGTGGCCGCGCCAGCGCACGATGCCTCTCTGATCGATGATGACCGCGGCGGGCAGGCCGCCGACCCTGTAGGAGTACCAGCTGTGGCCGCCCTCGTCGAGAGCGACGTCGAAGAAGGGGACCTTGTTCGTGTTGACGAAGACCTCAACAGTCGATGTGCCCTTGGGGTCCTTGGGATTGGCGATCCCGATGAAGATAGCTCCCTTGTCTGACCACTCCTCCACGTCACGCCTCATTCGTGGGAGCTCGCTCTTGCAGTGATTACACCAGGTGGAGAAGAAGGTCAGGACGATTACCTCGCCGCGGAGCGATTCGAGACCGCCTTCGACCAGGCCGTTGAGCCAGCTGCTGGCGTTGATTGGCGGAGCCGGGCGCCCGACCATCTCCAGCTCGCGGAGATAGCGGGTACGGATCTTCTTCGCGCTCGAGGTGTACTTGGGGTCGTTGCCGAAATCCCTGAGGTATTTGCTGAAGAAGGCCCGGGCCTGGACATGGTCCCCGATTCCCGCGTTGCAGATTCCCGCGCGCTCAAGCGCCCGGGGGCGGTATTTGGAGGTGCGTGGGAAATCTTCGTAGGCGGATTTGTAGGCCGCCAGGCCGCGCCGGTGGTCACCGAGCAGCAGGTAGCAGGAGCCTGCCATATAGGCGGCCTGCGAGGAAAAATCGAGCTCGTCTTTGTAGCGGCTGGCCACCTCCTTGAAGAGGGTCGCGCTGATCTCGAGGTTGGAATCAATATCTTCGACGACCTCTCCGGGATCGAGAGATTCCTCCTGGGCATCCTTGGCGCGTCGAAAGTACGTCTCTGCCAGCTCGAGGAGGATCTCCGCGCGCAGGGAATTCGGGGCTTTCATCCCGACCGCCTGGCCGAGGACACTGAGCGCCTTGCTGTAGCGCCCCTGTTTCTGGAGACTCTGGCCTTCTTTGAGGTCCGTCGCCGGATCGCCTTCTTCCTGCCCATCGAGGTCGTAGCCGTGGCTCACCGCCGGGGCCGGCGGCGTTTCTTCGCGGGGGGCTGGCGGCGTTTCCTCACGGGGGGCGGGAGGGGCCGGGGTCTCGGGCGCGGTTTCTTTAAGGGCTTCGGCGGGTCCCGTAGCCGTCTCTTCAGTGCAGCCGGCCAATGCCAGGAACGCCGGCAGGCAGATGATCTGTAGGAGGGTCTGGAGCTTCATGGTCAACCTGTCGATAGCGGACGGGAGGTTTGCCGCAACAGTCCGGCACTGATGGAATCCTAACATTTTTTTCTTATTCTGTATGCCGCCTGGGTTCGCCGACGGGGGAGACAGGCGTTCAGTCGAGCAGGGCTTCCACGTGCGCCACCACGGAGCGGGAGAGCGCATCGACGTTGTAGCCTCCCTCGAGGGCGCTCACCAGCCGTCCGGGAGGCAGCCTCTTTCGCGCCTCACGGGTCATCCAGGCGAAGTCGTTTTTTCGCAGGGTGAGACCTCCGAGGGGGTCCTCGGCATGAGAGTCGAAGCCGGCGCTGATGAGGACGAAGTCCGGGGAGAACTCATCGAATATGGCATCGAGATCCCGTCTGAAGATCTTGCGGTAGGATTCGGCCCTGAAGCCCGCCGCCAGGGGACGATTCAGGGTCATTCCCTTGCCGGCGCCTTCGCCTTTCTCCTTCGCGTCCCCTGTACCCGGGTAGAGGGGGGACTGATGCAGGGAGTAATAGAAGACCGTCGGGTCGGCGTAGAAGATGTCCTGGGGGCCGTTGCGGTGTTGCTGATGCCAGTCGATGATGAGAAGCTTTCTGCACCCCTTGTGCTGAATATGCCGCGCGGCGATAGCCACCGAGTTGAAGAGGCAGAATCCCATGGCCCGCTCCGGGGTGGCATGGTGTCCGGGTGGGCGGGCGAGACAGAAGGCGGCGGGATGCTCGCCTCCGTAGCAGGCCTCGACAGCCGAGAGCAGGCAGCCGGCTGCGAGCAGGGCGGCATCCGCTGATTTCTCCGAATGGACCGTATCGGTATCGATGCGGCCCTTGAGCCCCCTTGTCTTTTCAATAAGTTCGAAGAGACCGGGCCTGTGGCAGCGGAGGATCTCCGTGCGCGTAGCAGGCCTGCCGGTATTCCACTGCAGTCGTCCCGAGAGGCTGCTGGCGCTCTTCAGGGCGGCCAGGCTCTTCTCGAGCCTGGCTGCCCTGAAAAGCGCCAGCAGACTCTCGGGAGGACTGCAGTGGAATAACGGCAGACCTGCTACACGCTAGGAGTTCCTCCGCTGCCACAGGCCCGGTCTCTTCGAGCTTGTTGAAAAGACAAGGGGGCTCAAGGGCCGC
>JAKUSY010000122.1 GCA_022451445.1 Planctomycetota bacterium | reverse complement strand
GAACCTCACCGCCAAGCTTCCTCATGCTCGCGATGGGCTGGGGAGATGGCTGATCAGGATCCCTGATGGCCAGCTCCAGAAGCCCGGCAACCGCCTGCTGATCCGAACCCTCAGTGAGAAGCTCCCTGTCGAACTCGATAAACGGGACCGGCCAATACAGGGAGATCCTCTCCCCCCTGGTACAGCTGGAAACATTCAGGGAAGGTCCCTTCGAACGCAAGCCGACAGCGAGAGTCGCCGCCGCGACAACCAGGACAACCGCCAGCAAAGAAACGATTGTGATAAACCGCCGCCGGGCGGACAAAAATTCCGAGATCCAGTTCACTCGCATGATGATGCTCCTCAATTCTCCACTTCACCACGCCACAACCGCCGTATGGGGCGGGAAGCCGGCACGCGGACACACAACGCGTCCTGGTCAAAACCTCCGCTCCCTGTTTCGGCTAAGGCCGTGGCTATAGTCCCAGCCGGCGCCGAAGCGCTCAGCCGAACATTCTCTTCACCTTCTCTTGATACCTTCTCTTCGGGGGCTTCCGCGGCCGGTTGCGCAAGTCTTTCAGCCCGCACATTGCAGCATGCTCAGCGGCAGGACCTCGACAGGCCGGCAAACCCGCCCAATCTTCACTTCTTGTTTCTCCTGAAAGGCCGCGGGTCAGCAATACCGCCCGTCAAACGCCCTCCAAAATTCGATCCACCCGCCCACGGGGCGAGTCTTGGAATCATGAAGCCCATCAGGTGAAAAACAAAAAAATTCGTGGTTTGTTCGTGGCAGTTTAGCAACTGCCCCAAACCCTGTCACGAACTCCCGCCCAAAAACCGAATGGATACTGGCATCCTCCGAGGTGCAGGTTCTATGATGTTACGAGTTCATGATCACAATAATCCTCAGAGACACCGTCAATCACCGCGACTGGAGCCTGCAGACCGAGTCTGATGTCCTCCTGATTGGGCGTAACCGTGATGCCCAGGTCTGTATTCGGGATCGAAGCGTATCCAAGAAACACTGCCGTATCGAGAAACGCGGCAATTCCTACCGCTTCAAGGATCTCGGCAGTCGTAATGGAACCTACATCAACGAGTTGCGCTGCGACAGCGGGCCGATTGAACACGGTGACGAGCTGAAGATCGGCAACTTCTTGCTCGTCTTCCAGACAGGCGCCGACGGCCAACAACCCGCGATGCCGGATGCGGCCGCCACCGGCCCATCTCCTTTCGATCAGCCACCCGGTGATTTTGACCTCGATGAAGACTTCGAGGCGCTGATGGATGACCCTACGATAGTGGGCGCCGGCGGTGAGAATCCATTCATTGAGTCGGCCCCGGCATCGGTGGTCCAACAGAATCCGGTGGCGCCGCAAAATCCCGCCATGCCGCAGGGGCCGGCACCTGGCGAGCAGCAGCCCCCTCCACAATTTCAACCTCAGCAGCCTCCCGCACAGCAGCAATTCGATCCACAACAGGGCGGCGGCACAGGGATGCCCAATGTCCCCGACCAGGCTCCTCCCGGACCTGGCGGGCAACCCAGCGTCCCGGCAAAAACCAGCAAGTTCTCCAGCCGCAGAAAACCAGCTCCGGCCAACAGCATCGAAGACGAGCTCTTCCCTGATGAGCAGTTTCTGCGGTCGTCATCGAAAAAATGGGAGACATCCCACGTAGTCCTCTTCACGCTCTTTTCCGCGCTTCTTGGAATCGCGGTGGGTGTGCTCCTCGGAAGAAAGTGGGATGGGAGCGTACCACCCGAGGGAGCAGCAGGCCCCGGAACGACCGTCAATGCACCGCCTCCCGCCGGGAAGGTCAACCCACCCGGGGCCGCAAACCCTTCCACCGGCGGTAATCAAACGCCCGCACCGTCAACCCTTGACCCTATACTCGAGCCCTTGCTCGGGAAGAGGGCGAATCTCAGCGACCATGAGACCTCAACCCGCCACTGCATACGGCTCTTCCTCGACTGCCTCGACAGGACACCAACCCGCAGCGAGCTCTCCAAATACGGCGACCTCGATCACGAAGGAAGATGGACAGCCATCCAGGCCCAGTCGGCAGCCTCAGGCGCACCCCTGCCCGTAAATAACGTCGGCGCGCTGGTGCAGCTTTTCCTCGGCCCGGACCGCCTGCTCACGCCGAAAGAAAGAGACCAGATCATGCTCGAGACCAGCGGCAAGCAGGAGCGCATCGGCTTTACCATGGTCTCGAGCCAGCTTTATTCCGGCAGGGAGCATAGCAGGGATCGAAATCTGCGGCAGCGCGCCCGCTCACTTCTCGTCGATCTCCATGACAAGCCGCCGGCCGAATCCGTCACCAGAGATGTCACCGCCGCGCTGAAGGAAAGCGCCGACAAACCTGACGAATTCCTCTCCATCCTGATAGAAGCTGAAGACGCCAACACGATCGGCCCCAGCGGCGGCGACACGGATCAATGGATCAGAGACAACTACCTCCGCTTTCTCCAGCGTCTCCCTGATGCCACCGAGCTGGGCGAGGCCCGCGACAAGGTCAACGCAGGGGCCGAGGGATGGCGCAAGATGATCCTCGGGCTCACGCTGAAGCGGGGCTATTCCACCTATTGACGGCTCACCGCGAGAGCGCCTGATTCCGGTAAAAAAGAAAGTCGGCGCCGGGGAAACGGGAAAAAGAGCCGCAACGCTGTCGCTTCTCTTCTCCTTCAAGGAAAAACCCTTGCGAGAGGCTTTGCTGGCGGTCATTCTGGAAGGGTTATGCCCTCTCTCAGGCGTTGCTCAGACCCCCGTACGACTAATCAGCAGTATCGCTGAGTTGCTATATCACGGAGAAATGAAGACAAGTGCAATATCCGGGTTTCAGACGAATCCTTGATTCGGTGGGTTTTCTCCCCGCCCTGGCGCTCGGAATCCTTGTCTCGGTGCCACTCTATTCCCAGGGAGGTACGCGGGTCTTCGTCTGGGTGCGTCCCGCCAGTGAAGCGGATCTCCGGCTGTCGACCGCCAACGCCCCCAACCTCAGAAAGCTGGCGCGCTGCGGTGCGACCCTCCCCAGGATCGCCACCCTGGATACCGACATCCTGGCCTCTGAGTTAAGAAAATCAGGAGCTCTCCTCCCGGAAGGAAAATTCCGGGAAATCGGACAGAAGACGGAGGCCGCGGCCAAGGCTTCGGTAAACGATGCCCTCGCCCGGCTCAGGGCTAAATTCGGAAAACCCAAGAAGGAGGAAAAGAAAGCCTCCCAGGCCTCGGTGGCGACTCCACAATTGGCCAATAAGGTCTTTGACTCATTCGACTCGGGAGCCCGGCTCGTCTTCAAGGCCGAGCCCAGCATGAGCGCCTCACCGGAACACTGCCGTGAGCTCGACAAGAGAATCGGAGAGATGATCGCGCAATTCGGCCTGGAGAAAACGGGCTCGGCTGTCGCCGTGGTCGTTGTCCTGGTCCCCGCCTCCGGACGCCCCGCGCTGCTCGCCGCCGGAAGCGGCTTCAAGCGCGCCAGGGTCTGCAAGGGAAGTCCCGGAGGCGCGGAGCTCGCCGCCGGTGTCGCCGGCCTGGTCGACCCCGGGAGCAAGACCTCCGCTGACTGGAGCTGGATACTCAAGCTGCTGGAACAATCGACAGCCAAAGCCCTCGAAGGGCGCCGCCGTAACTGAGGTACCTTGATGATGAAGAATCCAATGACCGGACTGCGACTGGGACTTGCCCTGCTGTTGGGAACCCTGGCTGCCGCCCGAGCTCCCGCCGAGGACGTCGACCCGTTCCAGAAGCGAATCAACACCGCCATCGCCCGCGGACGAGACAACCTGCTCAGCCAGATTCCGGGCATGACGGCCAAGCTGCCCGGGGGTTACCCGATGGGCCGGCTCGCTTTGCCCCTGGCGGCCGCCCTCAAGGGTGGAGCCAGCACAAAGGACCCCGCGGTCGTCGCAGCCTTTGACCGACTCGCCAAGTTGCAGCCCTCGAAGACCTACGGCGTCGCCTGCTATCTCTTCGCCCTCGCTGCTCTCGCCCGCAAGCAGGCCAAGGAAGGTATCCGGAGGCGGAGCAGGACCTTCGTCGGACGCAAGCCCCACCAGGCCAAGGGTGATGTCAGGAAACGAATGGCCCAGATGGTCGAATGGCTTGTCAACGCCCGCGTCGCGGGAATGGGATATTGGCATTACGGCGTCAGCTCGGGAGGGCATGATTTTTCCAACTCCCAGTTCGCCATCCTCGGGCTCCAGATCGGCATCGAACACGGCATCGCTGTTCCCCGGAAGGTTTTCGAGGAAATAGCGAAGATATTCGTGTCCTCCCAGACGATGATGGCCGCGCCTGAGAAGATAAACATCTCCTACGGCCTGCGGCTCGAGGATCTGCTGCAGAACCGCCGGACCACCGCCAAGGCGCAATCGACGAGCTTCACGGTCAAGCCCGGAGGCTGGCAATACACCGCGGCGAAAGGCGGCAGCAAGGCGAGCATGACGGCGGCCGGCGCCTCGAGCCTGCTGGTGGCGCGCAACGGGCTTGGCCGAACCAACCTCGCCCTGCGCCAGTCTCTCGACAAGGCCCTGGTGCGCTCCTACGCATGGATCAACAAGAACTTCAATGCCTTCATACAGGCCGGCGGCGGTGGACACGGACTCTACACGATGTACAGCCTGGAGAAGGTGGGCGACCTCGGCGAGATCGAGAAGTTCGGTGAACACAATTGGTACGTCGAGGGGGCCACCATCCTGCTCGACAAGCAGCAGGGTGACGGCGGCTGGGCCGGCGGCTACGTCAACACCTCCTTCGCGGTCTTCTTCCTGACCCGCGCCACGCGGCTCAAGCCCTACAGCGCCCCGAAAATCCTGACCAACTCCCCGGCCGGCGGCGGTTCGGCGGACCGCGACCTCGTCTTCATCGGCCGTCTCAACGGCTTCATCTCGGCCAAGGAGGTCCTGAAGATCCTCGGCGACTCCCGCAACGCGAACATGGGCTCGGTCGGGGAAGAGGTCGTTCGCAACTACAACCAGAACTTTGTCGGCGAGCTGGCGCCGGTGCTCCTCAGCCTCTGGACCGGAAGCTCCGACAAGGTCTCGCGCTTCGCCAGGACCTCCCTGCAGCAAATCACCGGCCTCTCGAGCTCCGCCCGCAACGACTACACAGACTGGTACGCATCCTTCGAAAAGATCGACGCCCTGAGCTCAGGCCCCGGCGTCAACGCGGCGGCTCTCTCAAGCCTGCTCAAGAACACCACGAGCCCCACTCTCAAGAGCAAGATTCTCGACCTGGCGCATCGAAACAAGCTCTACCAGATGGCGGGCGACCTGGTCGGCGAGCTCGCGATCTCGAAGTCACACGATTACCGCCTGAAGGTGAACGGCCTGCTCAACCTCTGGTCCGGCCGCTCGATAACACCCCCGGCGGCCAGGGATGCCGATGGCTGGAAAAAGGTGGTCGACGCCTGGAGAACCTGGGCCGTTACGGAGAGCTCCTCGCTGGTCGCGGGCAGGCGCCTCGATAGCCTTCTCAGCAGCCTCGAGAAGGCCTCTGCCGCCACAGCCCCGGGTATCATCAAGCAGATTGTCTCCCTGGGAGACTCGGCAGTACCCCATCTCAGGCGGGCTGTCGAGAAGAGCGAGTACAGCTTCCACCTCATCGAGGCGCTCGAGCAGCTGACCGGGGAAGAGATCGGCCTGCGCTGAGCCGCGTCCCGCTCAATCGAAAATCGTAGCGAGCAGGTGGGCTGATACCTCGGTCATATCGAGCCTCGAGACGGTGTGTCCGCCGGAGCTCGAGATCAGGACGGGCCCCTCCGCGGGACTCGACGGCAGGCGGCCATGGCTGCCCCCCAGCAGCCCGGTCTCCAGCGGCACCGGGTCCATCAGGGTTCTGAACCCGGCGAGGGCGGCCAGGCGCTTCAATCCCAGCCGCGGCTTGAGCAGGGCTCTGGCGGGATCGAGCAGCAGCTCGAGCGGGTCGTAGCCCGGCTTTCGGTGAATATCCACGGTACGGGCGAAGTCCGGAGCCTCTCCATCCTCGGGCCAATAGTAGTAATCAAACCAGCGGCCCGCCTCGGCTACAGCGACAAGATCTCCTGAGCGCGGATGGTTGAGCCCATGGGCTCTCTTGCCTTCCTCATCGAGAACCTTCTCGACACCCGGGAACTCCTCGAGGAGCCGCTTGACCGAGGCCCTATTGTCCTCCCGGCGGACATAGACATGGGCGACCTGGTGGTCACTCACGGCGAAGGCCTCCGAGGCGCCGGCATCGAGCAGCTCTCCATTGTGAGCCCTGTGTACCTTCAGCAGGCCCGTCTCCCTGAGCGCCCGGTTGATGGAAACGCTGGATGAGACCCCGGTGATCCCGTATTCGCTGAGCACGACCACCTCCATATCTCTCTGCCGCGCGGCGGAGATGATTCCTCCAGCCACCCTGTCCACCTCGCCAAGGGCCCCATCGAGACCGGCAAAGGCAGTGCCGTATCTCTGCAGATCGTAATCGAGGTGCGGCAGGTAGACGAGGGTCAGGGTGTGACGGTGGATCCCGACAACCTGTTCAGCGCATCGCCCGATCCACTCGCTGGAGCGTATACCCGAAAACGGCCCCCAGAAGTTAAAGAGCGGAAACTCGCCGAGCTCGAGCTTGAGAGCATCGCGAAGCGCCGGGGGGTGGGCGTAAAAATCAGGGGTCTTGCGGCCATCGGCGTGATAGCTCGGACGAGGAGTGACGCTCCAGTCGACACCGGAATACATGTTGTACCACCAGAAGAGCTTCGCGCAGGTGAAGCCGGCATCACGGGCACGGCCCCGCTCCCAGATCTTCTCGGCCTCCACCAGGCGGTTGGACTGCTTCCACATCTGGATCTCGCTGAGCTCGCGGGAATACCAGCCATTGCCCACGATCCCATGTTCCGCCGGCAGACAGCCGGTCAGCAGGGTCGCCTGGGCGCTGCAGGTTACCGCGGGAAGCACCGTACCCAGCTCGGCCTGGAAGCCTTCGGAGGCGAGGGTTCGCAGGTTGGGCATCCGATGATCGACCATCCCGGGAGTCAGTCCGACAACGTTAACGACCACCAGGGATCTCATGAGAATTTCGCCCGTTCAAGCCGAAGAAACCCTGCTCCAGGTTTCCCACAGCGGAGAAAAGTGCATAAAAAACGGGCGCTTCTAAAATGGGGATTCCAGAAGCGCCCTGGGGCAGTTGTGGGGAACATTAGATTACAATTCGCATAGGTGGGATTCAACAGGAATCCTTTTCTTATCAGGAAAAAAATCCGGGGGTCAAGAACGAACACCTAACTTCTACCGCTCCTTCAAGCCGACCTCGAACCTCCCTCTCGCGCCACGGGGCGTTTCCAGAGATTCAAATATCGCCGAGATTTCTATCAATTCGGTCCGAGACCTCCTCGATGCTCCCGGAGCCATCGATTACGTCGAGCAGGCCACGTTGGCGATAGAAGCTCGTCAACGGCTCTGTAAGGTATCTGTAAGTGTTGAGACGCTCAAGCTGAACGCTCT
This sequence comes from Planctomycetota bacterium, assembly GCA_022451445.1. GTDB lineage: Bacteria > Planctomycetota > UBA8108 > UBA8108 > UBA8108 > UBA8108. The sequence goes on along the minus strand of JAKUSY010000122.1, from coordinate 811 downwards.
CACAATCATCATCGCGCCTGGAAAGCTCCTCCCCGCATCCATCGCAGACACCCTCCCGGCGGGGAGCCTTGAACAGCTTGTGATAGGTTTTATTACAATGACCGCAGAGCAGCCTGCCGGTCAGCCTCGCAAGCAGGATCTCGCTGCCGGCATCAAGAAGAAGAACCCGGGAGAGCTCTCCCCCCCGCCGCCTCAGCATCTCCTCGAGCTTCTCAGCCTGGACGATGGTCCTGGGGAAACCATCGAGGACCAACCCCGAAACCGGTCCGCCTCGATCGAGGTGCTTCTCGAGAACGCCCAGGACAACCTCATCGGAGGCGAACTCTCCGCGGGCCAGAGCCTTGCGGATCGATTCACCCAATTCCGTTCCCTCGGCGATTTCACCACGGAGAGCATCTCCCATGGAGAAATGAACCATTCCACGGCGCTCGCTGAGACGCGACGCCTGGACCCCCTTGCCCACACCCGGGGGGCCGAAGAAAACGACGTTGTCGGGGAGCTTGACCATGAGAAACCTGGATCTTTGCCGGGAACCCGGCAACGGACAATGCCCGTCGCCGCAGGAGAAACGATTCTACCAGTACCCGGGATTCTTTTCAGATAAATGTGACCGCTCTAAATAGATAGCATCTCGGAACCGGACGGTTTTATCATCGCCGGGAGGCAGGAAAGGAGAATCGCTCCATGCAGGGATACACCCAAAGAATCGTCCACTGGGGATTATTGCTCACGGCGATGCTGACCCCGGCTTCACCTCCGCTCAGCGCCGGAGAGGGGCCGCGACTGGAATTGCAGACTCGCGACACCGACC
>JAKUSY010000121.1 GCA_022451445.1 Planctomycetota bacterium | reverse complement strand
AAACCTGTGGCTAAGCCCGCAAGTACTGAGAAAACAACAACTTCCGGGAAAAAATCCAAGCCTACGGGCGAGACTCCAAAAAAGCGTTCGGGGGGAGGGAAGCGGCCTGGATTTGAATAATTTTCCTGTGTGGGTACGAGGAACTACAGAAAATAGTGAGATATATCCGATTAATGGAGAAGAAATAGACAGACGATTGTGAGGACGTTTATCACAGTCGCATTTAGATTTTAGCTGGATTTTTAGATATCGCGGGTGATCATCGGGTGTCGTTCAGGTTGAGTCCTGAACGGCCCACTTGATCCTGCTACGGTAGGCTCTTCAAAATATCCGGGTTTCTCGGGGTGGCTTTTGAGAACTCGGAGAGTTTTGGGAGCTTGTCCTTCGAGCGCTTTTCCGCTCCGGAGGCATGAAGCGGGATAAAGATTTGGATCCTACCTCGATGTGCCGTTCTGCCGGTGGCATTCCTTGCCTGATTTTTTCCGGTTGAGTCTTTATTTAGACCGGAAGGAGTTAGAGTTGAGGATTTTGAAAATTTCTATTTTTTTGGGTTTGAATAGCCCGATCCAGCAGACGGGGTGTCTGCGGGCTTATTAATTACGAGGAAAAGCATGACCTGGCTTGAACGATCAATAAATTCAAAATCCATCCCTGGGAGTCTCAGTGGGTGTCGTGAGAGCCAACATAGAAATGAGCGAGGTATTGTAATGGAAGATTTACGGGAGAGATCCTGCCTCCGGTCTGGCGCTATAGCGCGGGCCGCGTTTTCCGTTCTTTGGGTCGCCTGTTCAGGACTTCTGCTTCTGAATGGCTGTGCCGGCACTCAAGGACATGAAGTTTCTGCTGCAAAGGCTCCTGCTGCCGCCCTTGCGAAGAAGTGGATCGATGAGAACAAACCCGAGGTCGAGGCTGCCGACGAGGCGGACCGCGGCATCGCGATCGGCGGTGGAGGCCAGGAAGATGGTGGAAAAGTAGCCGAGCCCGGCAATGCCGCCGATGTACTCAAACGTATGCGCGAAACGGGCAAGGTCAACCAGGGGGCTTCGACAACCCTGGCTGCGGAAGCCAACAAGCACCGGATCCTCGGTGAGCTGTTCGAAGCCGAGCTGAAGCTTCAGCAGGCTCTGAACCTCTGGCCGGCCAACGAGCGGGCCCAGCAGCTTCTCGATGAGGTTCGCATGCTTCGCGGAGACCGCAGGGGCGAGGTTCCCGTGGTTGCCAAGGACATCCGTGAGCAGCTCAAGGTTCAGAGACAGATGCTGCGCTACGAGATCGAGCGTCATCTCAATCGTGCCATGCAGCACACCGAGGAAAGCGATTATGACAAGGCGATCGACAGCTACAATAGGGCGATCGACGGGATCAATCACGCTCCCTTTGATCTCGGCATCGATTCCTATCTCGATCGTGCCAAGCAGGGGCTCGCCAAGAGCCAGGCTGAGAAGAAGCGCAAGGATTTCGAGGACCAGCAGAGCCTGCTGCGCATGATCCAGCAGAGCAAACGCGTGCAGGAAGCCGAAGCGCTGGACTTCATCGAGAACCATATCAGGGCTCTGCGCCGTCGGGCGACCGCGGCCAGGGACAATCGCGATTATGATAAGGCGGGCGAGCTCTACGAAAAGATTCTCGCGCTGAATCCCCACGATGAAGATGCCCAGAACCAGCATCGGCTGGCCAGGGAGCACCATCACCTGCAGACGCTCGACCGTTTCATGCGGGCCAATATCGACAACTACCGCAAGGCGGTTCTCGGTGTGCTGGAGTCCTCGGTCATCTACCAGGAGATCTTCCGCTATCCCGACAAGGACGAATGGATCCGGCTCTCTCCCAAGGTCGTGACCATCGAGGAGCAGATTGCCAAGTTTGAATCTCCCCTCGAGAAGGAGATACGCAGGAGGCTCGCCCAGTCGATAACCTACGGACTCGAAGAGCCGGTGTCGCTGCGGGAAGCCCTGAGTGATCTGCAGGGACTTACGGGGGTCAACTTCTTCATCCAGTCCTCAGACCTTGGAGATACCGAGGTGCAGCTGGAGACCCTGAACAACCTGCCCCTGAGTAATGTCCTCAACTTCCTGCTGAGAAACGCCGGCGATGGAGTCGGCTATGTCATCAGGGAAGGAGCTGTCGTCATCGCCGAAGATGAAGAGCAGCTGCAGGAGCCCAAGTACCTGCGCTTCTACGAGATCAGCGATCTTGTGAACAAGCGTCCTGATTTCCCCGCCGACGATCTTGCCCTTGACGAGATGTCCGGGTCAAGCGATGTGGATGCCGCCGCCGATATCGCCTTTGGTGACGAGGATGAGGGCGATGTCGCCGGAGACGTCTACGAGAAGGATGAGCTGCTGAGTCTTATCGCCCGCGAGCTCAACGCTGGCGGCGAAGCAGAGGGGGAGGAAGAGGTCGAAGGAATTCGAATCCATCCCGGTGGCAAGCTCATGGCGCTGACGACGCTTCAGAACCATATCAAGCTTGCGAAGATCCTCGAGCGGTTCCGCAGGGCGACCGGCATGATGGTGACGGTCGAATCCCGCTTCCTCGATATCCAGGACAACTTCCTCGAGTCCATCGGGGTCAATGTCGGTAATGGAGGCGCGAACTTCCTGCCCAATACGATTCCCGATATCGACGGCCAGGGAACGGCTCTCTCGCCCGGCTATGAATTTACGGATGCCGCTGGTGAGATGAATCTCCGGGTGGCCAGTATCGGCGCGCTCAGCAATCCGCTGGGCTCCCAGGTCAACCCGTTCAACCTCTCCGGCACCGGCGGTGGCGCCTACCAGGTGAACGCGATCAACCCTGATCGTTTTGTCCTCGAGGCTCTGCTGACCGGTGTCGCCAAGGACCAGGAAATTCGCAGGTTGAACTCGCCTCGGGTAACCGCCTTCAATACCCAGACGGCCCATACGCTCGTCGTCAACCAGGCGGCCTATATCCAGGATCTCGAGGTCAACCAGACGGGTGTCGTTCCCGTCATCAATCCTGTAATCGGCGTACTCAATACCGGTTCGATTCTCGAGGTCAGGCCGACCATCAGCTTCGACCGCAAGTATGTCGTCCTGGAGATCCAGCCGACTCTGGCCGAGCAGATCGGACAGGATGTAGCCGTCCTGAACCTTTCGGGCGGTAATACTACGGTTCCCGTGCAGTTGCCGATCGTTTCGGTAACCAAGATCAAGACGACGGTGAACGTCCCTGACGGTGGTACCGTGCTGCTTGGCGGCCTCAAGCGCGAGGTCAAGCAGAAGGCTTCCATCGGTTTGCCCGCATTGCGTCGTATTCCGCTGGCCAACCTGTTCTTTGGCCGCAATGCCAATGCCTCTCTGCGCTCCAATCTGTTTGTTCTGATCAATACGCATATTACCGTTGTCCACGAGGAGGAAGCGCGGCTGTTCGGTACTGGACTCGAATAAGCCAGCGACCTCCTGGGCCTTGTCTATGAATGTCCAGGAATGTCCGGGAAGCCGGGCAACTGTAGGAATGGAATCGGAGAACCCGGTGTAAAGGTGGTGAGTAAGGAATGAAGGCGAGTCCAATACCTGATTATTCAGTACGGGAGAAACAAAGAGCTCCCGGTCTCCGGCGTTTTTCGCCGGAAGTTTTATTTCCCGGCGTAGGCCGGGTTTGGCTGATGGTCGTGATATCCGTGATGTTATCGATTATTTCAAATCCTGATCTGCGCGCCCAGGGCTTCAGCTCTGAGGACAGCGAGTTTGCAAACGCCCTGGTTCGCGAGCTGGGGTATTTCGATACTGCGCGAAGATGGCTTGCTGAAAAACGCCAGGCTCGCGGCGTGAAGCCGGAGATGAGGGCTGAGATCGATTCTCGGCTCATAGATATCTTGCAGGCTGAGGGGAAGAATAATGAGGCGCTGGAGGCGTTGGCCGAGTTCAAGAAGAAATGGCCTTCCCATCCACGCGCCTCGCTCGGGTCCCTGGAGAGAATCGGGGCGACCTTCGCGCCTATTCTCGCGGATCTTGAAAAGGCAAAAGCCGAGTCCGACAAGGCGAAAGCCGATGAGCTTAGAGCAAAGGCACTGAAAGATTTCAGGGACAAGGTGAAGAAGCCCCTCGACGCTCTGATCGTTGAGCTGGACGAACAGTCCAAGGCCGCAAAGGGTAAAGAGCGTGTAACCAAGAAGCGGCTCTCCTACCAGACGGAGCTCGCCAGGGTCAACATCCTCCTGGTCTTCGCGAGAAACCTGGCTGCCGGTGACACTCGTAACGGCTATCTCAAGAGGGGGTTGGACCTCGCTGACTTCTTTGTAAACGAGAGAGATGAATTCCCCATCATGAGGTACGAGGCTCAGATCCAGAAGGGGCTCTATCTCCTTGAGATGGAGCGGTTCCTGGAGTCCGCCGAAGAACTCGAGCTGATCTTTGACATCGATGCCGGTGTCCTTCCTCCCTATTCGCCACAGCTCATCAAGGCTTTCCATACCATTCGTCTCAAGGCCTACCTCTTTTCCGCCAAGGCGTACAATGGGGCCAAAAAGCCCAAGATCGCGGTGGATATCCTCAAGCCCATTATGAGGTCCACCGCCGTTCCGGGTGATCCGTTCGCGCCGGCTATCGGGATCGTGGAGTCCGATTCTGATCTCCAGCAGTTTGCCGTCCTGGCGCGTCTCGAATACGGGATCGCCCTTGCGGATGCTGGAGATTCCCTCAATGGCATGGCCGAGATCCATAAAGTAATCTCGAAATACGACAAGCTCTTCAAAGAGTCGAAGGTCGACAAGTACCGTGCCTTTGTTATCGATGCGCGAAAGGCTCTAGGCAGGGTCTCTTCTTCGGGAAGCGCGTCGCTGTCGGGGCGTGACTATTACCAGGCTGCGATCGGATTGAAGAGCGAGCGCGACCTCGAGGGAGCCCTGGGAGCTTTCCAGACCGCCTTGGCGCGGCTGTCCAGCCCGGAGGTCCAGGAGTACGCCCCCCTTTGTCTCAATGAGATTGGCGAGCTGAGCTTTATTCTGAACCGATTCGATGAGGCCGCGGTCGCCTTTTCCGAGCTGGCTGATCACCACTCCAGCAGTGAAATCTTCCGAACCAAGGCGGCCACCAGCTTTGCCGCCTCAGTCGACAAGGCCAAGCGCTCCATTGGAGAGGCCGGCTCAACCCATGCCGGCTATGTCTTCCTGACCGCCAAGGCCAATCAGTTCAGCCGTGGTGATACGTAGTACCAGGTCAAGATGTCCGAGGCCGGGCAGTTTGAGGAGCAGGGTAATTTCTCCAGGGCGCGTGAGGCCTTCCTCGCGATCCCCAGGGATGACGATGGGATCCCGGTTTCGTATTATCTGCGGGCCCAGGGGCGCGGCCTCTCCACCCTGGTGAGGGAATACGAAGCTGCGGCGAAGGATAAGGCGGCCAGGGGATTGGTTCTCGCGGCCTTCAAGGACAATGTCGAAAAGCTCCAGACGGTTCTCGATGAAGCCCTCGCTGGTGGCGAGGACGGCAAGCCGGACCTCAGGGCAGCTGGAGTCTCGGCGCTGAGCCTCGGCCAGATGTATTATCATCTCGAGCGGTATTCCGATGCGGTCAAACCCCTCAAGCTCTTTACGAAAGAGCTTGAGGAGGATAAGTACTTTCGGTGTACCGGGCTCGGCTACCTCATCCTCTCCATGGTTCGCGCCGGGCAGGGAAAAGAGGCTGGAGTTATCTACGCGGATCTGAGAAGCGACTGCGCCAAGGATCCATCCGTAGCCACCACCGCGTACGTCCTCTCCGATGATGCCGATGCCGCCGGTGACAGCAGGAAGGCGGCGATTTACCTGCTTCAGTTTGCGGAGCATCCCAGCGCCAGGGACGAGATGAACGATCTCATGATGGTCATGAAAATCGTAAAGGTGCTCAGCGATGGAAGGCTCACTTCAGAGGCCAAGCGTTACGTGGAAAAGGCCAAGAAGATTGGCGGCGGGGCGAGCAAGCTAGGCCGGGAGCTCCTCCTGATGGAAGGTCAGATCGCCATGAGCGGCCAGGATTGGAAAACGGCCTACAACATCTTCCAGCGTTACGTGAAGGAATACGAGGTCAAGGGAGCCAATTATGAGGATCCGTATGTCTGCAAGGATCTTGCCTGGGCGACCATCATGCTGGCGAGGCAGATTCATCCCAAGCCGAAGCCGCTGCCGCTGGATAAGCTGAAATTGGCCGAGCAATACTACGGTCATGCTTTTTTCCTGCTGCACAACCTGCTCAATACTCGTCGGGTGCCCAACCAGAAGCCGGACCCTGTCCTGGTTCGGGATTATTGGGAAATCGCCTTGCTGCTGCAGAGGGTGCGTTATTCTGCGGGCAAGGTAGGAGATGCGGAAGCCTTTGGCGAGATACACAAATTCGTGAACGAGAACCAGGGCAGGATCAGGAAGGAGAGCGAGCTCTGGTCGCAGTTCCTGAAGTACTGGGAACTCGCGCTCAATAAAATGAAAGCTGCAGGCCAGATCGACGATCCAAAAAAATTCCTCACGAGAGAGCTACGGTGAGTCAAGGACAGGAACAAAAATGAGTTATTCTAATCGCGAAACAGAGGCTTTACGGGCGGGGGCGTTGGTAGCGCTCCTGGTGGTGGTTCTGAGCGGCTTCTTTACTTCGTCTCTGAAGGCGGATGTGATCGTTCAGTCCAACGGCAAGCGGCTCGATGGAGTTACCGTTCTCTCCGCCAAGTGGGATCAGGTGCTTTTCAAGCAGGGCAACAATACCGTCAAGCTGCTTGGCGATAAGGTCGCCAGCATCCAGCGTGAATCGGCCTATCTCCAGCCCGTGCGCAGCGCCATCTCAGGCGGCAACTACCAGAAGGCCCTCTCGAGTATTTCCAAGCTGGATGGCAGGGGACTCAAGGGCTGGCAGGCTGCTGAGCTTCAGTATCTCAAGGGTAAGGCTCTCCTGGAGGGCGGCAACGCCGACAAGGCTGACGATGCGTTCAAGGAATTTATCCGGGCCAACCAGGAGAGTAAAGACTATTGGCTGCCGCACGCCATTTACGGCCGGGGACAGGCCAGCATCTCTCTGGGCAGAGGGAAATCAGCCCAGGAGCATTTCAAGGGGCTCTCTCCTTATGGTCCGACCTGGGTTCTGCGGGCGAAGCTCGGCGAAGCCAGGGGACTTTTCATCGCCAAGAGATACGTCGAGGCGAGGACCAAGTTCAACGAGGTGGCGAATGATCGCAAGGCGCCGCCCTCGCTCAAGGTCGATGCCGTGATCGGAAGAATTGATGTCATTGTCTCCCAGAAACAATTCGACAAGGCCATCAGTGATCTCGATAAGAACTTCTTCTCGGGTTCCACCGTGGCGCAGAGCCTCAATTACGGAAAATCAAGGGCCAGGGCGACCTACCTGATGGGGGTCTGCTACAAGGGTCTTACTGGCAAGGGAAACCTCGAGAAGGCGGAGATCTGGCTTCTCAAGGCAGCGGTTCTTTATCGTCATCACAAGGACGTGTACAGGAATTCCTGTACTGAGCTCGCTGATGTATACAAGCAGCTGGGTCGTGCAGACAGGGCAACAGAGTGGGGGAAGCGAGCGGGAGGAAAGAGTTAAACGCCCGGCAGAGAGCTGCAGGGAAAACAGTCAGTCAATCAACCGAGGGAAACCTCATCCAAGAGTAAATAAACGAGAATGGCCATAGGAGTAGAGACGCCATGTTGAATAATTCAGCCCGCAAGGGCACTGATCATCGTTTCGGGATTGTCGATTCCCATGGAAATAAAAATCCGTGGGTGAGTGGAATGCTGCTCTTCGGAGTATTTGCCCTGCTGGCCCTGGGTTCTTTCGCCTTGGCCGACAACCTGGCTTTTGCCCAGGACGGCACCGAGGAAAGCAGTGGGAAGACCGTACTCGACGCGCTGATAGACTCAGGCACAATCGGTTTGGTGATTGTTCTGATGTCGATAGTCGGCGGCGCCCTTTCGATCACCTTCGCCTTCCAGCTGCGCCGCGATGTGCTGGTTCCCCCGGAGGTCCTCGGCCACCTCGAGGCCCTCTTTGAGGAGGGGGAAGTCGAGGACGCTTGGACACACTGTGAGGGGCAACAAGACCTCCTCGCCGCGGTCGTTGGCGCAGGCCTCTCGAAGTACGACGAGGGCTACGAGGCGATGTCCGACTCGATGGTCGAGGAACTCGAGATGGAATCCACCAAGCTGCATCAGAAGGTTGGCTATCTTTCATTGATCGCGAACCTGTCACCGATGATGGGGCTGCTTGGAACCGTTTTAGGAATGATCGAGAACTACAATACGATCGCGCATTCTCCTGTACAGCCGCGTACGAAAGAGCTG
>JAKUSY010000120.1 GCA_022451445.1 Planctomycetota bacterium | reverse complement strand
TGCCGGTGCTTCTTCCTCTATTACTTCTTCTTCCTCTATTACTTCTTCTTCCTCAACCGCTTCTTTCTCGTCACAGGGGGCTCTCGGATCGAACCGGCCATCCGCCATCCGTCCCGGCTCAAAGAGCCTGGTGAGATTCGGCTCATCCGCGCCCAGGGTATAGTCATAGGCAAGCACCGTATTGGAGCGTTCCTCCACCAGGAGCAGCTCGCTGCCATTGCCGCGCGACGCGGCATGGGTAAACTCCATCCCGCCTTCGGTGATGCCCGTGAACTCAGCCACAGCCTCGCTGCCAATCGCGATGGCGACGTTTCCCTGGCCCTCGGATCTCCCGATCTCATCGGCCTCCTCAAAGCCCAGCGTCGAGACCCTGAGGAACTGGCCGCTCACGCTTTCAAATACGAGGGCGCTCCCATCCGTGGGATTCACAAAAGGCTGGAATCCATCGATGGCCACGTCAGCTTCTCCGGTCAGTTCCCGGACGTCATCCAGGCCGAGATAGGGACTGTCATCCTCTCCAAAGAGCAGGAAATTACCCCGGAGCTTCCAGACCGGCTGGAGTTGCGGTTCGGCGAAATCAGGAACCACCTCCTTCACGACAGCCTCGAGTTCCAGGAGGTGCACCGCGGGGAGGACCTCGCCCGCGAAGAAAAGCAGCAGCTGTCCTGAGCCCAGGTAGACGATCCTCGTGACCGGGGGAGGACTGTTCAGCCCGAGCTGGGAGCGAATCTCCACTCCACTGACAATCACGCTCATGACCAGCCCGTCGCCCCTGCCGAAATTGTCATCGTCCGGCCAGGTATTGTCTCGAACGGGCCTGTAGCCATCCAGCGCCCTGAAACCGACAACACTGCGGGAGCGCGGCTCGTAGGCGATGACCCAGTCATCTCGCTGCTGGCCGGGTCCCCGGGAAATGCGGGCCGTGACGGCCGGGACCGTATCGCTGAGCGCGGGGAACGGTTCGCCCACGTCAACCTCGACCACCTCGCTCACCAGCCCATCGGCATTGTAGTGCAGCTTCACCCGCTGAGACTCTTCGCATCCGTCTCCTTCGCACAGGTCCACGGAGCAGAGCGCCCTGGAGATGGCGTCATAGATGAGAATCCTCTCCTGCCCATCAGGGCCGGCGAATATCGTTCCAAGCTCCAGCGTGGCGGCCTCCTGCCCGGCCAGCACCGCCTCGGGCGCCGTCGGGGTGATCCTCTCCAGCAGATCGATCTTTCCCGCCACGATCAAGACTCCCGGGTCATCTCCTGAGTCCAGGGCAGGAACGGTGATGTCTATCCTCGGGTTCTCGCATTCATCCAATTGCGCGATGAAGGTGTCCCGCTCCGCCTGCGCCTCCTCGGTCTCCTGCCGGGCCTGCTCGTTCTCCAGCTCGGCCGACTCGGTCTGCTGGCGGGCATCCTCCAGCTCCACTCCGGCAGCCTCGAGGTCGCTGTTACAGGCCTCCAGCGAGCCCTGCAATTCCTCGACCTGCTCGGCGCACGGTCCCTGGGCCGCCTCCAGCTCCAGGATCCGGGCCTCCGCCGACAGCAGGCCCCGCTGGGTAGTTATCAGGTCGCGCAGGGCGCCTGAGAGATCGACCTGCGCCTGGGTCAGCTCCCTCCTCAGGGATGCTACCTCCGCATCACGCGCGGTGAGGCTCTCGTTGCACGCGGCAAGCTCCTCGTTGCGAGTGGCGAGCTCCGCCTCCAGCTCTGCGACCTCCGGGCCGCCGCCCGCGGGCTCAACGAACGGACAGGGCTCTTCGCCTCCAAGAAAGAGGTAGTTGAGCGAAAAGATCGCATCGGCGAGATCGAGCCGGCCGCTGCAGTTCACATCGCCGTTGACCGTGGCGCCAGCCGGCTCACCCGCCACAGCCCCCTTCCAGCAGGGAGCGAAAACCAGGAGACCGGCTGCCATGAGACAGAGCATTTCCTTTTTCATTTTATTACCTTCTCTATGTTTACTATTTGACCCATCCCCCCATCCTAAGCCTCCCACCGTCCACAGGCAAGAAGCGGTAAAATCCCGCTTAAAGGCTCAAAACAGAACCCGAAACTTGCCAGTAGCATGAGCGCCGCTACAATATACGGATTGAGGGAGAAGAAAGAGGCTGCTGGGCCATCTGCCCGGTTTGTTTGGTCCTTGAATCTGCGAGGCTTCACGGGAGCCTGGACGGCGCCTGCCGTTTCAGCCGCTCCGCGGCACATCGGTGTTTCTCATACCGCGTGCCTGGGTTCATTATTAAATCCTGCGCTTTCTCTCTCATCTCCATCCCTGAAACAACCTGAGGAAAATCTGACGATGGCTCCAGCCCGGGAAATGACCGACCAGGACCTGCTCAGGGCCTATGTTCATTCGCAGGATGTCGATTCCCTCGGCGTCTTTCTCGGGCGCTACGAGGGGCCGCTGATGCGCTTTGTGGCTAATTTCCTCAGGGACGAATCGGCGGCCCAGGACATCGTGCAGGAGACCTTTCTGCGGGTGGCTAAAAAACCCTCGAAGCTCCTCGATGTCAGCAGCTGTCACAACTGGCTCCTGAAGATCGCCCGCAACCTGAGCATCGACCATCTTCGTCGCCTTGCCCGGAACAGAAAGCACTCTCGCGCCCTCGAATACGAGGCGGCCCGGTCGGCGGCAGCCGCCGTGCCCTCCATCGACAGGCTCGAGAAATCGGAACGGATGGCCCGGGTCAGGAGTGAAATCGACCGGCTCAGGCCAAGGCTGAGGATGGTGATGCTGCTGAAGGTCCAGGAAGGAAAGAGCTATCGTGAAATAGCTGAAATAACCGGCCTGACGACCACCAATGTCGGCTACCTTATTCACCAGGCCATGAAAACGCTCAAGACCCGCCTTGAAGATCTGCGGGAGGCTTCCTCATGACTGCTACCATGACACCCCCACAAGAAGATGGCGGGGAGCTCGGCTACCTCCTCACCGCCTACCTCTTCGAGAACCTCTCTGAAGAGGGGCACAGAGAGGTCGAGGAGCTCCTCGCTTCGGACCATGGCGCGAGAGCCGAGCTCGAAGAGCTTCGCGACACCCTGGGGCTCGTCGAGGAGTCTCTGAAGACAGCCGGCGACGCGAAGCCGGGCACCTATTCCTTTGAAAACAGCCGCATGGAGCGAGTGCTCGCCGCCTCCAGGAGACGCCCTGTCTTCCAGGTGACCCGGCGACGCCTCGTCCTGGGGATGGCGGCCCTCCTGCTCGGCTTTGTCAGCATCTGCTCACTCTACATCCTGCAGATGGGCGGCCGCGCTCCGCCCGGTAATGAAATGACGGCGGACGTCCCGGCCAGTTCAGCCGCCAGGAGATCCCGCACCCTCCGAGTGGAAAGCGGATCCCCGCAGCCCCGCTACGGAATGGCCGTGCCGGCGACCGAGGGAGGAGAGCGCGGGAGAGGTCTTGCGGCGGCAACTCCGCAGGACGGGAAGAAAAGAGCGGCCGGGGAAATAGATTCGATCATCATCGCCACCGGAGGCGGCGCGGCGGGCGCTTACGGAAGGCGAGCCGGCCGCGCCAGGGTAATCCGGGAGCCCGCCTCGAAAGAAGAAATAAAGACCCTGGAGGAAAACACGAAACGAGAATACGCCGAATCCCCGCCTGAAGAAGAAATGGAAGAGCTTGCCGAAGAACGACAGGTCATCCAGTCCGACCTTAATAAAGCGGCCCGCAAAGACCCGGAGCTTGCGGGGAAGCTCAATGAGCTGAAAAAAAATGTCGAGGGGGAAAAGTTGGCGCGGATCCAGCCTCCCCGGGCCGCGGAAAAAGCGCGCCCATCCCGGGACATAGATCTCAGCTCCCTCCAGCGACAAACTCAATCCGCAAGCCGAAGGCCCGTAAAGAAAGCCCCCGCGAAGCCTCGAAAAGGAGAGGCCGAATCCTCGAAAAGGAAGATGGAGGCGAGTACTTTTTTCGCGGAGAAGCCCGGAGAAACCGCGGGATCGAGAATCATCGACCCGATAGGAATAGCCGGCTCATCTGGCAAGTTCAAGGATGGCCGCACGGATAAATCCAGCGCGCGGAAAATCATCCGGCTGACGGAGGCCGCCCCTGCTCACTATGACATCTATTCGATTGAAGGCATTGCCGCCGCCCAGCCGGGCAAGAATTCCGCTATTGGAGCTGGCGGGACGGTGGCCGGGAAATCAGCCAATCGAGCCGCTGACCCGCAAAAGGAAAGTGACTCGCTCGAGCTCTTCTTTGATGACGCCTCCTTTAATGACGAAACGCTGCAGGAGGGCAATGAAAACGACGATGTGGGGTTTACTGACGATGACTTCTTCCTGGCGGACGAACCCGGGGATGAAAATTACGGGGTCGTCGCGCAGATCGCCGGTGAGGCCGGCAAGTTCCGCAGCTCGTCTTCCCAGGCGTTCGTGCCGACCAACGGGAACTTCCGGCTCAATATCACCCGCCAGGATGGCCTGCTCATCCCGCTTGGCAACGACGCCGGCATTGACAACCCGCGGCAACAGGCGCAGCAGGTGGAAGTGCAGACCGCCTCGGAGGCCATCCCGGAACCCATCGAGGGCGCGGTCTTTTCCGACCTCGCCCAGCAACAGGAGCAGGGGTGGGGGAAAGATCTCCTCGTGGTCAACGAGGACACCCTGAACACTTTTTCGTATTACCGCAAGCTCGACAAACGCCTCAGCTTCCAGCAATTCCGCTCGAGGTCACTCTCCATCCCTCCCCCTGCCATCGGGGACGAGGGGCTTGGCGAGAAGGGCTTCCGGAAAAAATACGGGGTGAATCCTTTCGTAGCCACCAGCAGGGACCATCTCTCCACCTTCGGCATGGATGTCGACAACGCCTCCTGGGGCCGGGCCCGCGAAATCCTCAGGAATGGCAAGCTGCCCATACAAGACGTTGTTCGTGTCGAAGAATTCGTCAACAACTTCTCCGACGAGCGACCCGGGAACCCCGACAGCGTATTTACCGTCTTCACCGAGGGAGGCCCCTCTCCCTTCGGAGGGAGCGAATTAGAGCTCCTGCAAATCACCATCAAGAGCAGGGACCTTCTGCCCGAGGAGAGAAAGAACGCCGTCCTGACCTTCGCCGTCGACACCTCGGGATCGATGGCCTCCGATGGCAAACTGGAGCTTCTCCAGGAGAGCCTCAAGGCGCTGGTCGCCAACCTCGGCGCCAACGACAGGGTGGCGATCGTCGCCTTCTCCACCAACGCCTTCGTCGTCCTGCCCCACACCTCGGCTCGCCAGCGCGCCCACATCGAGGCCGCGATCGACAGCCTCTCTCCCGATGGAGGAACCAACGTCGAGGCTGGAATCGACCTGGCCTACAGGCTGGCGGGAGAAAGCCACGACCGCCGGGCGGCCAACCGCGTGCTCCTCTGCTCCGATGGCGTCGCCAACCTCGGCGCCAAGGGGCCCGAGGCCATCCTCGAGCGAATCCGGCGATTCGCCGAGGGCAACCTGGTCTCCCTCTTCACCTACGCTTTCGGAACCGGGGGCCGCCAGGCGGTCCAGGGCGACCGGATGCTCCAGCGCCTCGCCGACGAGGGCGACGGCAGGTACCAGTACGTTGACTCCAGCCAGAGCGGACGGGGCCTCTTCAGCCTGCCGGACCAGCTGCAGTTCCTTGCCAGCGACGCGAAAATCCAGGTCGACTTCAACCCGGAGGTCATCAGCCACTACCGGCTGCTTGGTTATGAAAAACGTGATATCGCCGATGTGGATTTCCGCAACGACAAGATTGACGCGGGCGAGGTAGGCCCTGGCTCCACCGTGACCGCCATCTACGAGATCAAGCGGGCCCGGCCGATTGGAAGCCTCGGCCGCATCCACCTGCGCTACCGGGATGAGACGTCCCGACGCTTCGAAGAATTCGACTTTGACCTGCCCACCGGGGTGCTGGCCGGCAGGCTAGCGGACACCACGGATCGATTCCGATTCATCGCCGCGATCTCCGAATTCGCCGAGATCCTCCGGCAAAGCTACTATGCCAGGGATGCCTCCTACGGAGCCATCCTCGCGGTCATGGACTCGAACTCCCCACCCTACCGGGCCCGGGCGGACTGGCGAGAAGCCCGCGAGCTCATCACCAGAGCGCAGGGCCTCTCGGCGGTAGAGGCCCTCCAGGCTCTCGAGGCCCAGGAGCCCTTCAGCCCATAGACCCGGCCTTCACGGGAATTAAAAAGACCGTGGAGGGTGTCCCGTCCAGGCGGGATCCGCTGGAGGAAACCGCGCCGGGAACCCATCCACGGCCTTGACATCGAAGAGGTCAGCTCTGCTTCACCTCGATCCTGACCACCTTCCCTTTCCAGAGGAAGGCGACCCGTGAGCCGAGCGCCAGGATCTTCCCGGCCTTCGGGTGAGCCTTGAGAAACTCGAAGTACTCGGCGGAGAGATAGATGATCTTGAGCTCATCTTTGCCGGAGTTCTTGACGGTCAACCGGGAGTCGACCCAGCCCCCATCCTGGCGGTAGAAGGTCAAGGAGCCGACACGGGACAGCATGGCCTTCCCATTCTTTCGACGGCCCTGGTTGTCTTCCACGGACTGCCGCAGGTCGGATTTCTTCAAATTGCCGATCTCTCTGCTGCGTTCGACGGCGGAAGCTCCGCTTTCGCGGTCGAACGAATCCTTCGCCTCGGCCCTCGCCTTCTTCCCGCCGGGTCCGCCGCGGACGCCCCCGTCAAAGGCATTGCGCGCGGCGCTTGCCAGGGGGCGGGGAATACCCGGCGTTGGGTGCTCGTTTACCAGGGCGTCCTCCTCGACAATCAGGTACGAAGTATAGGGCGTGATGATGCCGTGCAGCTTGCTGAGACGAACGACCTCATTCTTCAATTCCTTCGCCCCTCCGTGCAGCCGAATCTGCTCGAGCAGGTAGCCGATCTTTCGCGAGGCCCACAGCCTCGCAAGCTGGTCAACACCGGCCCCTGCCTTGCCCGAAAAATCGAAGCTGTATTCAAAAGTGCGCTCCTCGCCGAGATACTTCCCGCGAAGCAACACCGTCCGGTTCCGGGCCCCACCCCCGACCTGTCCGGGCTGGTAGCGCCCGAAGATGCTGAGCTGGACCCCGTGGAAGAGGTCCGGAAGATCATGGGGGAAGACATCGGTGATTCCACCGTCGGGAAATTCGATGCGGAGATTGGTGAGAACCGGAGAGTCTATCTTGTCGTAGAAGGCCGAGAGGCGCAGCTCGATGTCCTCGCGATCCCGGATGTACTCGGAGGCTCCGCGGGTCTCGTCCGCGATCCTGTCGAGCAGCTTGGCGTTCAGGTCCTGGCCGACCCCGAACACGAAGAGCCGGCGTTTGTTGGCGTTCGCCTTCTTCAGGCTCTTGAGGATCTCTTCAGGATTGGTGACCCCGATCGTCGGCATTCCATCGGTGAGCACCACCGCCATCTGAAGCCTCTCGGGCGTCTTGAGATCGGCGAGCGCCAACCGCATCGCCTCCTCGAGATTGGTGCCGCTGCCAGCCTCCAGCGCCCTGGCGTAGGTGAGCCCCCTGCCGCGGGCATCCTTGTCGATGGCGACCAGGCCGGGAGCGAAGCGCCTGGCCTCGATGGAGAAATCCACGATGTTGAAGCGGTCCGCGTCGTTGAGTCCCTCTATGCAATAGACCAGGGCCTTCTTCGCCTGCTCCATCTTGTGTCCCCGCATGCTGCCGGAGGTGTCGATTACGAAGACAATGTCCTTGGGGGTTGCCACCTGCTTTGCGTCTACCCTGGGAGAGAGGGTGATGTTGAAATAACCCTTCGCCTCATGCCCGCGCGAGACGAGGCAGAGAGGAGCCAGCGCGTCCTCGCCGACGTTCCACATCAGGAGGAAGTCCCCCTTCTGCTCGAGCCTGGCCGCCTCGAAGCCGACCCGGGCCTCGAGCTCTCCGGTCCTGTGGATGCCGACCTTGTGGGAGAGACAGTTGATCGAGCGCAGCGGCCGACTCGAGTCGATCTTGATGTCGAAGGCCACATTCCGGTAGGGCCCCATCGAATGCTTGCCGGGTCCGAGCGGGTAACGGTACAGATAGAGGCCCGCCTGGGGGGTTATCTCCTGGACGTACTCGAGGGACACCTCCACATCGCCACGAGCCGGGATGGGGAAAACCCGCGCCCTGATGAGGCCGCGATCGACATACTCGAGAAGCCCCGGGTCCTTCGCCCGGCGCACGATCCCTTCATAGATCGAACGAGCCTTGTCCTTGTCGAGAATCTCGCCCTTCACCTCCTTGCCGCCAATCTTCATGGTGAAGCCGCTGGCTGAGGCTCCATCGGGAAGCGGGAACATGTAGAAGCCCTCGAGCTGCCGCCCGAAGGAGTTGTGAAAGGTCTCCTCAACGCGGGTT
>JAKUSY010000012.1 GCA_022451445.1 Planctomycetota bacterium | reverse complement strand
CCATCACCTGGGTGCTCGAAGGCGACGACGCCGTCACCGGCAAGGTCGTAACCTATATGTGCGAAGCCGTCGATAACGGCAATATGGCCGAGACCTTCCGCGGCCGGGTCCAGGAGGGCGAAGGGGTTGATTTTGAGCGCATCGCATCGGCCACAGGCGGCGAGAGCACCGTCCGGGCAGATACGCCCTTCGATCTCTGCGGCGGCATCACCTGCTGGAACATCCTCGGCGCCTACCTGACGACCGGTGCCAATCCCCCTCCCCTGGAAGAAATGCGCCAGGACTACCTGACCGATGGAGAGACCTTCGAAGACAACTTCGTCTTCTTTCCCGGGGCGCAAATCTCCAGCGACTTCAACAATGCCTCCGCGGCTACCGGCCTCTTCGAAGATGCCAATGGCCGCAACATCGATGGCCTGCCGACCGTCTTCGCCTGGAATGACGATGACAGCTTCATCGATCTCAACGTGATCTACGGCGGCGATCCAAACAACTGTGTGGTCTATACGCAGTTCTACGTCGACAATACCTCGGGTGACGACATCGAGACCTCGATCGGGGTCTCGAGTGACGACGCCATCCAGGTGCTCGTCAACGGGGAGGAGGTCTGGGCCAACAGCGTCGCCCGCGGCGCGCCCATCTCAGGCGCCTGCGCACCCCAGGACATCGCCCCGGACTTCATCAACTTCCTCGACCCCATCATCCTGGAGCCGGGGCTCAACAGCGTGGTCCTCAAGACCTTCGAAATCGGCGGAGGCTTCGCCTCCGCCTTCCGCTTCCAGGACGAATTCGGACTGGAGCTTACCGAGGATCTCGAGATCTCGAAATATCCCCCCGGTGTCTGTCCCACGCCGCCCATCAGGGTGAGACGCTCGGTGGCTACCGCGGACCGGGTTTCGATCGAGCTCGGCACCTACCCCACCTATGTCGCGGGCGAATCCTACGAGGTGACTCTCGCCGTCAGCGATATCCGCTCGGGCGACGAGTGCGGGGAGGTCGAGAGCGCTCGGCTTACCGAACGGGCTCCCGCCGGCTGGACAATCAGTGACATCACCGGCGGCGGCACCCTCGACCAGGGGCGCATCACCTGGGACCTCGCGGGCGACACCCTCGTAGCGGGTAACTTCACCTACCAGGTCACGGCCGGAGATGGGGGCGGAGACGCTTACTTCGCCGGCAAGATCATCGAGTTCGACTCGATCCTCGAATTCGCGACCACCGGGGACACCCGTCTCGCCAATCCTTCGGATGTCACCGCGACCGGGTTCTTCCGCAAGTGGCTGCTGCTTGGCCCCTACGCCATACCGACCGGCTTCGGCTGGGGAG
The DNA here is from genome assembly GCA_022451445.1 of Planctomycetota bacterium. Classification (GTDB taxonomy): domain Bacteria; phylum Planctomycetota; class UBA8108; order UBA8108; family UBA8108; genus UBA8108. Next base: position 18,049 of record JAKUSY010000012.1, on the reverse strand, counting down.
CCACGCCCCAGGAGAGCAACCTGCGATCCGATTTCATGACCGATGGCGGCGACATCACCGAGCTGTCGACCGAGCCCCTGCCGGGCGACACCGTGGAAACTGATTACGCCGTCGCCAGCAGTCGCGGCCTTGCCGTCGGCCTCGGAGATGCCGCGGACATCATCAACCCCGAGGGCACCCCCACCTGGTATCCCTGGGTGGACGGCGACAGCATCGTCAACTTCGACGACTACTACGGGGGCAACCTCGACAACAACATGATGTACGCCGTCATCTACCTCAACCTCGAGGATGACATGACCGTCGACATCGGCGTGTCGAGCGATGACTCCATACAGGTTCTTCTCGACGGCGAGGAGATCCATATCAACAGGGTCGCCCGCGGCTGGGGCGGAGAGAACGACGTGCAGGACCTGATTTCCAGCGCCGCCGTCCTCCAGCTCGATCCGCTCGAGGCGGGCCTTCACCAGATCATGGTAAAAACCTTCGAGGCCGCCGGCGGCCCCGGCTTCCACCTCCGCCTCCAGGATTCCTTTACCGGCGAGCCGATCACCGAGGGCTTCCAGCTCTGCTTCTCGTGGGATCCCGAGGAGTGCGATGCCAGCATCGAGCCTCCCGCCAGGGAGATCTGCGACAATGGCATCGATGACGATGGAGACGGAGACGCTGACTGCGTTGACAGCGACTGCCCGGCCTGCCCCGAGATCTGCAATAACGGGGCGGATGATGACGGCGATGGCGCCATCGACTGCGACGACACCGACTGCGCCGACGCCGGCAATTGCGCCGGCGGGCCGACCTTTGTCCGCGGCGACGGGAACTCTGACGGCGCCATCAACCTCACCGACGGCGTGATTCCGCTGTTGTTCCTGTTCTCCGGCGGAGCGCCCCCGGCGTGCGGCGACGCGGCGGACACCAACGACACCGGCAGCGTCGAGATCACCGATGCGATCATTATCTTCAGCTGGCTGTTCACCGGCGGCGCCGCCCCGGCCGCGCCCTCGCCTCTGAGCCCGGGCTACTCGGCTGCCGAGTGTGCCGCGGATCCGACTGAAGACGGCCTCGGCTGTGAAACCCCCTCGCCTGTATGCCCGTAAGCGAGCGTCAGCGGACCAGCGTGTAGCCGCCTTTTGGCGGGAGCCGGCTCTCTTCTTCCCCCCCGGGGAGGAGAGGCCGGCTCCCGCCTTTTTTTCTCCCAGACAACGAAACAACTCTCTGCCCATAACATCGACCCGGACGTCAAGGCGTCCCTGGAACTTACCGGAGGAAACGATGATCTACAGGTACCGAGCTCTTACACTCCTGGCCTGCCTGGCCCTTACCCCCATCTCCGGCGGCCTGGCCCTCGGCGGCGACGCCGACGTGGTGATCGAGGAGGATTTCGAGGGCGGCCTGCCGGGCGACGTGGGAGTGGTCTCACAAAGCAATGGCCGCATCGAGATTGTCGATGACGGCAGCGGCGGCAACCAGGTCCTCTCCCTCACCCAGGCCGAGGGCAACCAGGGCGCCTGGGTCTGGTTCCCCCAGGAGTTCGACCTGGGCGAACAGCGCGTCGAGATCGAGTTCGACCTCTTCCTCGGAAGGGGCACGAGCGCCGTGCCCGCGGATGGAGCCGCCGTGATCTTCCAATTCGACAACGACCTGCAGGCCTTCGGCAACATCGGCGGAGATCTCGGCGTCGGCAACCTCCGCGGCGCGGGGGGCAGCTACGAATACATCGCCCTGGGATTCGACATCTGGGACAACGGCGCCAGCGACCGGGAGACCCACTGCGATGGCCGGCATGGAGAGCAATCAACCTGCGACGTCGAGGTCATCCAGAACCAGGCCTCCCCGCACCTCGCCACCCCCCCGGCGGTCGGAGACCCGCCTGATTTCATCTCGAGCGCGGCGGTCTACGGCTCTCCGGACGTCAACACGCACACGGGACAGGAGACCTTCGATCCCGATGACCTCATCCACGTGTCGATCATCTTCGATGCCGGGGTCATGCGCGTGCGCATGCGCGGAGGCTGGACCGACCTGCCCCAGCGGGGCGGGGAGTTCTTCGAAGAGGACATCGTCCTCGACTACGTCACCCAGGACTTTCCCGAACGCCAGTCCAATATCGGCTTCGCCGCCACCACCGGGGGCGCCAATGCCTGGCAGTGGATCGACAACCTCGTCGTGCGGGAAGGTTCGACGCGGGTTGCCCGGCAACCTGAGCCCCCGCTTGCCGAGGGGGGCATCAACTGCGCCTCCCGCAGGGTGAACGCGACGAACGAGATCGGCTTCTCGTTCCTGGCGGACAGGCCTTTCGGGGCCGAGATCAGCCGCGAAGGCGACGTCGAGGACGACCTCATCGTCACCACCAGCAGCTTCGGCCGCATCTCCCGCGGGGCGGACAATACCAGCGTCAACCTGCGCCCGATCGATCTCTCCAACCTCGAGGGCGCGGCCATCAACACCTCCCGGCTCTTCATCAACGATGCCTGGTCGGCTGCCGGCGTTGAATACCGCGCCCACGTGGTCCCCGGGCGATACGATGTCCACCTCTTCTGGAGTGAGAGCTCTCACGAGGCCGCCAACAGCCTCGGGCAGGGCACGAAGCTCTACAGTGTCTACCTCAACGACGAAAAGGTGCTCTGCAATTGGAGCGTGGCGGCCGCGGCCGGAGTCGGCCGCGGCGATCCGAGGACCGCCTGCGCGGCGGCCCTCGACAAGGCCGTAGCGCGAGCTTTCGAGCTCGACGTCAACGCGCTCGAAGAGGAGGAGTACGGCATCCTGAGGATCTACGTGGAGGATCTCGGCAACAACGCCGGGCTCAACGCCCTCGCCTTCCGGCGTACCGGCGATGCCACCGGGGCGGACGCGGGAGGGGAGCTCGAATGCATCGAGAAAGACCCCGGGGAGGAACCCCCGGGAACCCTCTTTGAAGACACCTTCGATGACCTTCTCGACAATGAATGCCCCCCCGGGATGGTCTGCAACTCCAACAACTTCACCCCACGGGTGCTCGGCGGCCGCCTGCGAATCACCGACGACACGGTCGGAAGCACCGCCGCCACGGCGATCTACGAAGAGACCGTCAATGTCTGCGATTACAAGCTGGTAGCCGAATTCGACCTCTTCCTGGCGAACCCGGACGGCACCGAGGCCGCCGATGGAGCCGCCTTCTTCCTCCGGGAAGGATCCGACACCACGGCCCTCGGCCCCGGCGGCGGAGGCCTCGGGCTCCCCGTGGGAGGCGCCGGTTTCGCCGTCGAGTTCGACACCTGGAGCAACGGGACCTGCTGCAACGAACCTTCGGGCTTCAACACTCCGGACAGGTTCACCCACATCGGCATCCAGTCATCGGGAATCATCTCCGAGGTCAACCACGTGCAATACAACCCGGACCTCAGGCCGGTAGAATTTGGAGGAACCGGCTGGACGCACTTCTTCGATCCCACCGGGGTAAACGTCCAGATCGAGTACGACGCGGGGCATATCACCGTCACCCTCGCGGGCATAACCGCTGAGGGCGACGACTTCGGACCCGAGGTCGTCTGCGAGGCCGACCTCGTTCCGGTTTTCGGTTCCGTGGCGACCATCGGCTTCGCCGGCGGCACCGGCGGCCGCACCCATCACACCGATATCGACAATGTGTTCATCGACGCCGCGGAGGGGGATCCCGGCGCCGACAACGCCGTCACCGAGGCCATCGACCGCGCCCGAGAGCTCTGGCGCGACAGCCGGGGAGAGCTCTACATCAACTGCGGCGGCCCGCTGCTGGCCTGCAGCGCCACCCAGAATCCCGCGCCGGAGATGGTCGGCGCCAAGATAACCGGCGACCGGGTCGTCTGGCTGGGCGACGAGGCCGCCCGGGGAAGCCTGCTGCCGGCGGAAAACGAATTCTTCACCGTCAGCCCGCTGCCCAACAGCGATGGAAGCAATACCGGCCTGCAGGTGGCGGCCACCAATATGGGCTTCTGGAACGCCCGGGGAACCACCCCGGGGGTCAACGACGATGACCGCATCTTCCACACCGAGAGATGGGCCGACCAGGAATACCACATCCCGGTCGACAACGGCGAGTACGAGGTCACCCTCTATTTCGCCAACTCTTACAGCGGAACCTCCGGTACGGGAGCGCGGTTCTTCCACGTAATTATCGAGGGCGCCCAGCGGGATGGTTTCGAACATTGCGATCTCAGCAGCGACCTCGGCTTCCAGGGCAGGCCCAACCCCGTCTTCGGTTTCGACAACCTCTACGACCCGGTCGGGCATGCAGACATGGACTACTCCTCGGATCCGTGCAACTTCGCCGAATGTGACGACAACGGCATCATCGTCGAGGACGATCCGGACCTCGACCGGATCCTCGCCGCGCGCGAATGCGGAAACGCCGCCGCCGCCGCCCTGCGCTATACCCTCGCGATCGATGACGGCGACCTGACCATCGCGCTCACCGAGCCGGACCCCGCCGCGGGAGAGCCCGCCTCGCCGGATCCGAGTCCGAAAATCTCCGGGATCTCCGTGCGGCGCACCGACGTGGCGCCTCCGCCTCCGGAGATCTGCGGCAACGGCCTCGATGACGACGAGGACGGCGCGGCCGACTGCGACGATACCGATTGCGCCGGGGAGGCCGACTGCCAGGCGCCGGCGGGGCCGACCTTCGTACGCGGCGACGCGAACTCCGATGGAGCCATCAACCTCACCGACGGCGTCGTTCCGCTGCTCTTCCTGTTCTCCGGCGGCGCGGCCCCGGCGTGCGGTGACGCGGCGGACACCAACGACACCGGCAACGTCGAGATCACCGACGCGATCATCATCTTCAGCTGGCTCTTCACCGGGGGAGCGGCCCCGGCGGCGCCCTCGCCCCTGAGCCCGGGCTACTCGGCCGAGGAGTGCGCGGTGGATCCGACCAAAGACGGCCTGGGGTGTGAGCTCCCCTCGCCGGTCTGCCAGTAAAACAGCCCGGCCGGGGAAGGCCTCCAGGCCTCAGGCCTCCCCCGGCCGGCCGCTTTCCCCCTCGAGGATGAGCGCGTCGACGACCGCCTCGGTGCCGCCGGCCTGCTCGAAAACCCGCCTCTGGCGGGCATAGCTTGGCGGCTCCCGGATCATCCGCTGAAGCATCGGCACCTGCGCCCGGCTCCCGAGCTTCTCGAAGACCGGGGCAAGATCCACCAGGAGCTGTTCCATGGTCTCGGCGATGGGGCGCTGGGCGCCTGTTTCATCAACGATCGTCGACCCCTCCATGCTGTAGCGGGCGGCCCGCCACTTGTTCTCGGTAACGATCCTGGGATGCAGGATCGGCGGGGTCGGCCCCTCGTCGATGCGCTCCTGCAGGTAGACGATCAGGGCCTGCACCAGGGCGGCGACGGCCAGGGTCTCCCCCAGCGTGGGCATCGCATCACAGACCCTCACCTCGACGGTCCCGAAGCCCGGGTGCGGGCGCACGTCCCACCAGATCTCGCGGATGCTCTCGATTCCCTCGGACCGGATCAGGGCGCTCACCAGCTGCTCAAACTCTTTCCAGTTTTCATGCCGGTAAGGCAGCCCCGCGGTTGGCAGGGTCTCAAAGACCTTGCTGCGACAGGAGGCCAGGCCGGTGTCCTTTCCCTCCCAGAACGGGGAGCTGGCGCTCAGGGCCAGCAGGTGGGGAAGCCAGGGCTCGAGGTGGTTGATGATCTGTATAGCGGATTCCGCATCCGGCACGCCGACATGGACATGGAGGCCGAAGATCAACATGCGACGGGCCGGCCACTGGACCTTGTCCACCAGCCGGTGATAACGCTCATCGTCACTGACCGCCTGGTCCTCCCAGCGTGAAAAGGGATGGGTGCCTGCGGAGATCAATGCCAGGCCACGCTCCCGGGCACGCCCGCGCACCTGCTCCAGCTTGCCGCCGAGGTCCGCCTCGACCTCTCCGATATCCGCGCATACATCGGAATTGATCTCGATGGTGGACTGCAGCAGCTCTTTCTTGAGCCAATCGACCTGGCCAAAAGAGCCGATGATCTCGGCGGCCGCGGAAGTCAACGCCCGGGTCTCCCGGTCGACCAGCTGAAGTTCCACCTCAACACCAAGGGTTGGGCCTGGGTTGCTATTGAATTCGAACTCCATAGGAATGCAGTATACGGTAATCGCGAAACCCTCGAGTGATTTTTGCCCCGCCGCGGAAGACAACAGGCCACCGGGCGTTTCTCTGGCGCCATCGGAAAAACCCGGCTCGCGGCGGCACCTGGGCCATCGCAGGCGGCCACCTCGCCGGACACGGCCCTGAATCCGTCTCCTTTATCTTGAATCCCCGGCCAAAAGTGCAGACAATCTATTCTTCATCGGGAGACCGACGGAACCGTTACCGCGGAGCTCTCCCGGCTTCAAAGGCCTGGTCTAATACGAGGAAGACATACCATGAAGAGACTCTCGCTCCTTTTACTCTGTATTTTCTGCGTTTCCAACACACCCCTGGCGGCCGCCGATGAGGGCCGGGACATCGATGCCGGCTTCGGTGAGTGGAAGGTCCTCTTCGACGGCAAGACCACCGCGGGCTGGCAGAATGCGAAGCCCAAGCGGCAGGCTGGAGGCAAGAACCTCTGGGCGGTAGAAGACGGAGCCCTCGCCAACATCAAGGGTGGAGTCAACGACATCTGCACGGTGGATGAGTTCACCGACTACGAGCTCGAGATCGAGTACAAGATCCCCGCCAAGGGCAACAGCGGAGTCTACCTGCGCGGCACCTGTGAAGTGCAAATCTTCGACAGCTTCGGCAAGGCCGACAAGGATCTCTCCAAGGCCGATGCCGGTGCCATCTACGGAGTCGGCTACATCGCTCTCAAGAACGCCCAGAAAAAACCCGGCGAATGGAACAAGTACCGCATCATCCATGTCGGCCACCGCATCACCGTCTGGCACAACGGGGTGCTGATCCAGGACAACGTCTTCCAGGACCAGTTCACCGGCGGGGCGATGGTCGTTTACCCACGCACCCAGCGAAAGCTGACGGCGGACAAGGGACCCATCATGCTGCAGGGCGACCACGGCAAGGTCTGGTACCGGAACATCCGCATCCGCCCGCTCTGCACCGCCAAGGGCTGGACCCCGCTCTGGAACGGCAAGGATCTGAGTGAATTCACCGCCAAGAATAACCGCAAAGCCAAGCAAGGCCTGCTCTGGGCGGTCGAGGACCACGCCTTCACCAATACCACCGCCGGTGGCGGTGGTCACGACATCTGGACCAAGGCCTCCTTCGGCAATTTCCTTGTGATGTATCAATACCGTGCAGAACCCAAGATTCACGGCGGCAACAGCGGCTTCTACCTGCGTGACCAGTGGGAGCTCCAGATTCACGGGCCACAGGGCGGCGGAAGGAAGGAGGGCAAGCACGGTTACGGGGCGCTCTATTCCTACTACCCGCCGGCGCGGCTCTCCAATAACGGGAAAAACCGCTGGAACACCATGTGCGTCAAGCTGGTCGACAATAAGATCACCGTCTGGCAGAACGGCATTCTCATCCATGACAACACCACTGTACCTTCGCGCACCGACAACCACAGGGTGAAGCCGCCGGTCTTCAGCAAGAAGCCCTTCAAGCTGCAGGGAGACCATGGGAAGGTCTGGTTCACGAACCTGAAGATCCTCCCTCTTCCTGACAGCAAGTGATAAGAGCGCCCTCTCGCCGCCGCCCGAAACCATCAAAGCATCTTCTGTAAGGAGCCTCTCCAATGCCCCGGCCGATCCTGACACTTCTCGTATTCGCAACCGTGCTCGCCTCCAGGGCGACAAGCGCGGATGACTGGTCCCGGTTCAGGGGGCCCGATGGTTCCGGAGCCAGCGCCGCAAAGGGGCTCGCGCTCACCTGGGAGGATGGGAAGAACGTCCTCTGGGAAGCGAAGCTGCCCGGGCGGGGGGCCTCGAGCATCATCATTGTCGGCAAGCGTGCCTTCGTCACCTGTTACAGCGGCTACGGCCTGGACCGAAACGAGCCCGGGAAGCAGGGCGACCTGAAGCTCCATGTGCTCTGCTACGATGCCCTGGGAGGCAAACAGCTCTGGGACCAATCGATCAGCTCAGATGCCACCGTCCAGGGTTACGGGCGCTTTGTCGCCCTGCATGGCTATGCCTCGTCGACCCCGGCCAGCGATGGCAAGGTGGTCTACGCCTATTTCGGCGCCAACGGGTTGCTGGCCTACGACCTCGAAGGCAAGCTCCTGTGGAGGAAAAAACTCGGCCAGAAGACCCACTTTTTCGGTACGGCGAACTCGCCGGTACTGCATGAAAACGTGGTGATCGTCAACGCCGGCGTCGAGAGCGGGCAGCTGGTCGGCCTCGACAAGAAGACCGGCAAGGTGCTGTGGGAGGCCGGGGGGATCAAGAGCTCCTGGAATACCCCCACCCTCGTCAAGGCCAAGAACGGTCGGATCGAGGTAATCGTCAACACCAAGGGCAAGCTCCGCGCCTACGACCCGAAGACCGGGACCGAGCTCTGGACCTGCTCAGCGATCAATGACTACATCTGCCCAAGCGTGATCTCCCACGATGGGACCATCTACGCGATCGGCGGGCGCGGCGCCACCGCTGTCGCCGTCCGTGCCGGCGGCAAGGGAGAGGTCGAGCCCCTCTGGAAAACCAGCGCCGGCTCGAACGTCTCCTCGCCCGTCTATTTCAAGGAACACCTCTACTGGGTGAGCGACAAGGGGATCGCCCATTGCCTCGATGCCAAATCCGGCAAGATCGTCTACCAGGAACGCCTGAAGGGAACCGGCAGGGTCTATGCATCAGTCCTGCTGGCCGAGGAACGCCTCTACGCGGTCAGCCGCGAAAAAGGCACCTGGGTCCTCGCGGCGCAGCCCGAGTTCAAGCAATTGGCGCACAATGTATTCGAATCTGATCGCAGTGTCTTCAACGGCAGTCCGGCCATCCTGGGCTCAACGATCTACCTTCGCTCCGATGAAAAAATCTACTGCATCGGCAAGGGAGAAAAAAAATCGCGCCTCTGAATCCCGCGCGGCCCGGCTCCCACAGACGAATCTCCCTTTCTCTGAGAACCCTCAATGAATAAAGCGACCCTCCTTTCAGCAATGCTCCTGGCCCTGCTCGTATGTACCACGGCCCGTTCTGAGGATCTCCTGGGCCGGGTGAAGCACGGCTACGCCGACTCCGGCGGAGTCAAAATCCACTACGCCGCCCTCGGAGAGGGGCCCCTCGTGGTCATGCTCCACGGCTTTCCGGATTACTGGTATACCTGGCGCCACCAGATGGAGGCCCTCAGCAGCAGCCACCAGGTTGTCGCCATCGACATGCGAGGCTACAACCGCAGCGACAAACCCGCCGGCGTGGAGAGCTACAAAATGACTCATCTCGTCTCCGATGTGCGGGCGGTCATCGGGCATTTCAAGAAGGAGAAGGCCACCATCGTCGGCCATGATTGGGGTGGCGCCGTCGCCTGGAACTTCGCGATGAGGTATCCGAAGGCCTGTGACAAGCTGATCATACTCAACCTCCCCCACCCCTGGGGGCTGGCGCGGGAGCTGGCCAACAATCCCGACCAGCAGAAAAACAGCCAGTATGCCCGGAACTTTCAGAAACCCGGAGCGCATGAGAAGCTCTCGGCCAGGGGGCTTTCTGGCTGGGTCAAGAACAAGGCCGCGAAGGAGAAATACCGGGAAGCTTTCGAGCGCTCGGATTTCGAGGCGATGCTCAACTACTACAAGGCGAACTATCCCCGCGAGCCCTACAAGGCCCCTGAGGGCGCTCCACCGAAGGTCGAGGCGCCGGTATTGATGTTCCATGGCCTGAAGGACTGGGCACTGCTGCCGGGCGCCCTCAATGACACCTGGCGATGGCTGGAGAAAGACCTGACGCTCGTAACGGTCCCGAACTCAGGCCACTTTGTCCAGCAGGACGCAGCCGCGACCGTCTCGAAAACGATGCGCTCCTGGCTGAAGCTCCAGGAGGCCGGCGGCTCTCAGCCCTGAGCCTCGCCTCCTTCGATCAGCCGGTGGTATTCCTCCACCTCCGCCTCGCTCCAGGCGCCCTCCTCGGAGCTCTTCACCCCATCGAAGTCGAACTCGAAAGGCCACGCCTCCGCGCCCAGCGCCGCCACGCGGGCCAGGCACTCCTGGCGACAGCCGGGGCGGGCATACAGAAGGAGAAAGCCGCCGCCGCCGGCCCCGCAGGTCTTTCCCGCCAGGGCGAGCTCGCCGAGCTCTTTGAAAACTTTGCGATGCTCCGTGCTGTCACAGCTCTCATGCAGATCGTACAGGCTCCGGCAGGATGCGCCGAGCGCCCGGGCATAGCCCTCGAGATCTCCTGCCTCCAGAGCCCGGGTCATCCGCTCCGCCTCGTCCCGGAGCGTGAACATCGCCTCCAGGGTCTTCGATCCATCCTCGTGGTAGGACCGCCTGATGTCATCGTGAATCGAACCTGAGACGTGGCTCGCCCCGGTAAAGACCAGGAGGGAGTCCTCCTCCAGCCGGCGAACCGTCTCTTCGGCGACCTCGATAGCCCGCGGGGTCATGCCGCCGCCAGGATGATATTCCAGCAGGTTCAGGCCGCCCCGGGCGGCGCCATAGGAATCCTGGCTGCCACCGGGGTAGCCCAGGTCCATCCTCTCTACCTCGTTGGCCACGGCCGCCGTATCATCCTTTGACCGCTGGACACCCAGGAGCCTGTCGAGAACAGCCACCACCGCCACCCCCACCGCCCCGCTGCCGCCGAGGCCGCTGCAGGGCGGCACCTCGGAGCTCGTGACCAGCAACAACGATTCTCCAGGCGGCAGAAGTTTTTTCACGAAACCCTGCAGCAGCTCGAGGCGCCCTCCAGCCGGGAGGCTCTCCGAGCTCCGGACGCGTACGCCAGCCCGTAGATCCCGTGAATAGATCAGCACTCCAGCTCCGGGATCCAGCCGCTGGGCGCGGGCAAAGACATGTCTCTTGACGCCGAAGTTGACCACCTTGCCGCCGTGATCAACGCAAAATGGCGGGGCATCAGTACCACCGCCGGCAGGATCGACCCTCACAGGTGCGCGCGCGAATGCTCTCATGGGCCTCCAGGGCCACCTCCCCCGGAGCGGGCATGATGACCGCCTTTCGTTGGTCGCCTCTTATTCAACCCGGCCCTTCTTCAGCTCCAGAAGCCCCTTGTTTCCCGGGTACTTTTCCAGGCCCTCGGCAATCATCCTGCGGCCGCTCCTGGTCTCCCCGAGGAGAAGCCGGGCCCTTGCCAGGCGTCTATAGGAGGCCGCATCTATGGGCCTGGAGGCCTGGGCATAGTCCGCCGCGATCTCCAGGACCTCGTTGAGATAGAAGTCCCGCTTGATCTCGTTCTCCCTCGGAGGCGGGGCGGACTCCTTGGAGTCTTCCTCTTTCCCTTCGTCTTCCTCCAGCTCGAGGCTCTTTTTCTCCGCCTCGTAGCGAGTTCTAAGCAAGGGTATCTTCTTGCGCTCCCGGATTTTCAGGTACCGAGCGATGTCAGCTTCTCGCCGGGCGAACTCCTTGACTGCTCCTCTCCTTTCCTGTGATTTTTCCTCGAGCCCCTTGAGAAGCTTGGGGTCGACCAGCCCCAGGGTGTCGTATTTCGATGCCTTCACCACATCGAATTCTATTGAGTAGTCGAGCTCCGCCTCCCCATCCATATAGCTCGACACCGCGGGAAGCTCGAGGTCCGGCACAACCCCCTTGTTCTGGGTGCTTCTTCCCGAGGGGCGGTAGAACTGTGAGAGGGTGAGCTTCAGGGCGCCCAGCTTGCCGGCCTCGCCGCCTGCACGGGCACGGGCCAGGTCCATCAGCTGCTGCACCGTTCCCTTGCCGTGAGTGCTCCGGTCGCCAACTATGACGCCCCGCCCGTAATCCTGCAGGGCGCCGGCAAAAATTTCGCTGGCGCTGGCGCTGAACTTGCTTGTGAGCACCACCAGCGGGCCAGCCCAGGCCGCGCCCTCATCCCGGTCAGGCCGGGTATCGATCCTTCCATCGCGATGCTTGATGAGCACCACGGGACCGGTATCTATGAACAACCCGGTGAGCCCGATCGCCTCGGAGAGGGCGCCCCCACCGTTCATCCTGAGATCAATCACCACCGCATCGATGCCTTTTTCCTTGAAGCCCTCGATAATCCTGGCGACATCCCTGGTCGTGCTCTTGAAGTCCTTGACGCCGCGGGACGCGGCGGCCATATCCATATAGAAGCTCGGCAGCACGACAACCCCGACCTTGAGAGACTCCTTCGCTTTTCCCCGCTTGACCTCAAAGATCTCCCCCTGGGCCTCCCGATCGGAAAGCACCACCTTGGCTCTCACGATGGACAACACCTCCGCCGCCGCGCTGGCGGCATGCATTATCTTCAATTTGTCCGTCGTTCCCTTATTGCCCCGTATGAGTTTGACGACCTCGGAGTGCTTCATGTTCAACAGGTCCACGAACTCCTTCGAATCCCCCTGCGCCACCTCCAGGATCTTGTCCTGCGGCTTCAGGCGGCCATCACGAGCCGCCGCCCCTCCCGGGATGACCTGGCTGACCACCGTGTAGCCATCAATCGACTGCAGGGCGGCACCGATGCCCTCGAGCTACAGGGGCATGCTGATCTGGAAATTCTCGAGCGTGTCCGGCGACATATAGGTCGAGTGGGGATCGTAGGTCTTCGTCGCCGCGGTAAGAAAGATCTGCAGCATTTCCATTCCATCGGTGCGCTGCATTCGGATCGAAAAATTCCGGTACAGCTTCACGACCTCCTCGCGAGCCTCCTCGAGGGTCTTGCCATCGGCCAGCTTCTCCAGCAGGAGGAGCTTCACTCTCTTGCGCCAGAGCTCAGCGACCTCCTTCTCTCCCCTGGCGAACGGAGACTCGGCGCGCTTGGTCTCGAAGTATTCATCGACCGTAAAATCCTGCTCCTGCGCGGCAAGCTTCTTGACCCGCTCGGCGCATTCAGCTACCCGCCGGAGAAACACCTCGCCCACCTTGAAGGCAAAATCCAGTTTTCCTAACTTGATGAAATCATCGATCTTGAGGCGGCTGCCGCGGAAGCTCTCGAAATCGGCCGCGGTGAAATACATCCGCTGAGGATCGAGCGCCTTCAGATATGAATCGAACATCCGCTTGGACCTCTTGTCGTCGAGCTTCCAGCGGCGAAGGTGCCTCCCCTCGAGCCAGTCGGCGACAGACTGGGTGATCACCTTGTCTCGTATCGTCGGTATGCCCAGCTCCGCCCGGGCGGGAGCCACCAGGACACTGACAAGCAGGACCAGCAACGGTAAAAAAAGCCGTCCGGATTTCGCTGCGCGTCCGGCGCCGCGATCGAAAACAGGAATCATCTACGATACCTTTCTGAATACAGAAACCACCCGCCCGGGGAAATACTCCCGGGCGATGGCGGTATTATAGTCCAGCAGGCGCGCGATGCGGATCTACATTGCCTTTTCGGGAAAATGAATCCCCCACAGGGTCCCGATCTTTCAGGCCAGGATGTCCTTGATCACGTGGCCGTGGACATCGGTCAGCCTGCGATCGATACCGTTGTGGCGGACCGTGAGCTTCTCGTGGTCGATGCCCAGCAGATGCAGGATCGTCGCATGGATATGGTAGTCCCTGGTCGGGCGCCCCCGGTCCAGCGGCTTGTAACCCCATTGGTCGCTGGGTCCGTAGCTCACACCGCCCTTGATGCCTCCCCCGCAAAGCCAGTTACTGAAAACATAGGGGTTGTGATCGCGGCCCTTTTTCCCCTGGGTGCTGGGCATGCGGCCGAACTCGGTGGTCCACAGGATCACGGTGTCCTCGAGCAGGCCGCGCTGGCGAAGGTCCTTGATGAGCGCCACCGCGCCCGTGGCCATGCCGAGAGAGAGCGGGGGATGATCCCTGGGAATGTCCTCGTGGCTGTCCCAATTGCGCCGGGGGAAGCTGTTGTCGTTACCCGACCAGATCTGCACGAACCGAACGCCCCGCTCCAGCAGCCGGCGGGCGATCAGGCATTTGCGGCCGAAATATTCGACCTCCTCATCGACGTTGATCTCGGCGGGATACTTCTTTCGCGCCCTGTTCAATCCGTACATCTCGAGGATCTGGGCGGGCTCCTTTGAAATGTCGAGCGCCTCGGGAGCGCTGAGCTGCATCCGGGCGGCCAGCTCGTAGGATCGAATTCGCGCATCCAGCCTCGAGTCCCCGGGCCTTACGCCCTGGTAGCGGCGGTTCAGGTTGTTGATCAGATCGAGTCCGGCTCGATTGCCGGCGGGAGAAATGAAATCGGCGCGGGCCGTGATGTCATTGATCGGGTTCTCACGCTGGGGAAAGATCTCCGTTCCCTGGTTGTCGGCCGGCAAAAAGGCGGAGCCCCAGTTCTTGGGGCCGTTGGAGCCGTAGCCGCGATGGTCAGGCAGCACGACAAAGGACGGCAGATCCTCGTTGATAGCTCCCAGGGCGTAGCTTACCCACGACCCCATTCCCGGGAAGCCGGGCCGCTGGAAACCGGTCGCCTGGAGATAGGTCGCCTGGCTGTGAACCCCGGTCTTGCCGGTCAGGTTGTGGATAAAGGCCATCTCGTCCCCAACCTCGCCAAGCGGCGCCCCGATCTCGCTGAGATGTTTTCCGCAGCGCCCGTAGCGCTTGAACTCAAACGGTGACTTCATCCAGGGCCCGAGACCGTTCTGGAAAGCCTCGACGTGTTCTCCGAAATCCGAAGGCTTTCCATGATGCTTGATGAGCGCGGGCTTGTAATCGAACATGTCGAGATGGCTGGCGGCCCCCGACATGAACAGCTGGACCACGCGCTTGGCCTTCGGTGGGTGATGGCGCACCCGGGTCCTCTCGCCCGCCGCGGCCTCCTCGCCCAGCAGGGCCGCCAGGGCGATCCCCCCGAGACCGCCACCGGAGCTCCAGAGAAAGTCCCGGCGATCGAGCAGGGGTCGACCCGCGTCGTTGTCATGTGAGAATGCTGATTCCGCCGCCATCCTGGATTCCTCAGTCGAGATAGGTGAATTCACTCAGGTTGAAAAGAACACGGCACAAATTGGGAAGTCCCTGCTCGCCGGCATAGGCGGCCAGCTCCGCCGTCTCGGCCTTCGTCGCCTCCCGGCCCATCAACAGGCGAACCCCCAGTCGCACTCTGCCCTCTGCGGAATCCGCCTCCGCCTCCAGCCGGCGGGCAAAATGCCCGGCCATTACCAGGGTAAACCTGCTGTTGAGCAGCGAGAGCGCCTGCAGGGCGGTGAGCGACTCGTCTCGCTTGGGCGTGCTCTGGGAAGAGTCCGCGCAATTGAACGTGGTCATGAATGGATCCGGCTGCGACCGCACGATGAATCGATAGATGGAGCGGCGATGAGAGGCCGGATCTTCAGGGTCGAACTTATGGTATTCGTAGTGCGGCGAATGAGCGGTCTTCTCCAGCTTGAAAAGATAAAAGCCCGGCCCGTACATGGAGCGCTTCAGCTTCCCGCTCACCATGAGCATGGCATCCCGAAGCTCCTCAGCCTCCAGGCGGCGACGGTTCATGCGCCACAGCAGGCGGTTGCCGGAATCTATAACCGCGCTCTCCCTGTTCCAGGTCGAGGCCTGCCGGTAGACGCTGCTGGCCACGATCAGTCGATGGAGCGCCTTGAAGGACTGGTCGCCATCACGAAATTCACAGGCCAGCCAATCCAGGAGTTCCGGGTGCGAAGGAAGCTCGCCCCTGCGGCCGAAGTCGTTGGGTGAATCGACGATGGCGGCGCCAAAATGCCAGAGCCAGGCTCGATTGACGATCGAGCGCCAGGTCAGAGGGTTCCCCTTGCTGGTAATCCACCTCGCCAGAGCGGCCCTGCGCGCGCCCTCGGGGTGGTCCTCGGGAAGCTCGAGCTCGATCGCATCTTCGGGAGAAAACGGCAGGATACCGGACCGGACCTTTTCACCCGGCTTGAGAATGTCACCGCGATGGAGCACGTGGATCTCGCGCGGCTTGCCCTTGGTGGGCTTGAAATTGCCCTGGGCCGCGAAGTGCGTTGCCGCCGCGTAAACCATCCCCGCCTTCTTCAACTGATCGAGCTTCTTCGAGAGCTCCCGCTCCGCCGCCTGGAGACGTTTCTGTTCGGCAAGCCACTCGGGCGGCCTGAGCCGCGCCATCAACTCCTTGCGCTTCTCCCTCGCCTCTGCCAGGGCCACGGCGACTTTCTCGTTTTTCGCTCTTGGCCAGCTCCCGTCGGTCAGGTTCCTGCGGGCCCAGCGAACCGGCGCCTGGATCGAGTCCTTCGAGATGACCTTCACTCCACGGGCGACATTCTTCCCGGCCTTGTCAAACGCCTCCAGTTCGCCGAGAGCGAAGATGTAGTCCTTGCTCCGCAGCGCCAGCTTCGCCGCCCGGACCCGTACGAAGCGGGCCTTAACGCCCTTCGCGGTGGCGGAATACGCGGCAAGGCCCGGGTTGGGATAGGCGCCGCCCGTCTCATCGGCCAGGACCACCGGGCTGGAAAAGACCTTGTCAGCCGCCGCCTCGACCAGGAAACGCACCGGGAAGCCAAAGCCCGCGCCGATGTTGTTGTAGTCATCGTGGCAGGGATGCAGCGTCACGCCGGAGAGCTCCACCTCCCTGCCGAGATCGACCGCGACCCACTTCTCCTCTTCCTGCCGGGCGCTGATCTGGCTGTGATACCCGAAGGCGGGGCTCTTCTTCTCCATCTTGAGCTCGGCTGCGTATTTTCCGATCGCCTTGTTGAGCCCGGCCAGCTCCCCGCCGCCGGCGGCGGCGGCCTCAGCCTCGAACTTCTTCAGGGCCGCCCGCGCACGGGCGAGGCCGGCGTTCAACTCCTTGCGCTCCCGGGCGATTCCCGGGTTCCGATCGTAGGGGCGCTCGGCCCGGTCCACGGCCGCGAAAACGTCCTGGAGACCGTAATAATGCCGCTGGGTGAAGGGGTCGAATTTATGGTCGTGACATCGAGCGCATTGGATCGTCAGGCTGGTGAACGTGTTGATGGTATTGCTCACCATCTCGTCGCGGTCGATATGGCGCGCGACCCTGCCGTCAATCTTGGCTTCGGAAACTTCAACGTGACCGATGAAGTCCCAGGGTCCCGCGGCGATAAAGCCGAGACCGAGAACTCCATCCGGGTCGCCGGGGAAAAAAACGTCGCCGGCGAGCTGCTCCTCCACGAAGCGGGAATACTTCTTGTCGTCGTTGAACGAACGGATCACGTAGTCGCGGTAGGGCCAGGCGTTGGCCCGCAGCTTGTCCTTGTCGTAGCCGCAGGTGTCGGCGTACTTGACGACATCGAGCCAGTGGCGCGCCCAGCGCTCCCCGTAATGTTCTGAGGCGAGCAGGCGCTCGACCAGCTCCTCGTAGGCCCGCGGCGACTTGTCCGCCAGGAACCGGTCAACCTCCGCGGGAGTGGGGGGAAGACCGAGCAGGTCGTAAGAGAGCCTCCTGATAAGCGTCAGGCGGTCGGCCTGCGCCGAGGGCTTCAGGCCCTTCGAGAGCAGCCGGGTGAGAACAAAGGCATCGACGGGGTTGCGTATCCAGCCCGCCTCCGCCCCCTCCAGGCGCGGAACAGGCGGCCGCTCCAGCGGCTTGAAAGACCACCAGTCAAACGCCGCGGCTTTTCTCTCAACCAGCTCGATCCCATCGGGCCACGGCGCCCCCGCCTTGATCCATTTCCTTACATCCTCGATTTCTACGGCGGTCAGGGGCTCCCGGTTTTTCGGCATCCTCGTCTTCTTGTCCTTCGCAGCTACCCGCTCGAGCAGGAGGCTCGCGCCGGCGTCACCGGGAACGATGGCGGCCCCCTTGCGTCCCCCCTTCAGCAGCGCGTCCCGCGATGCCAGCGAAAGCTTCCCCTTGGGCTTGCTGTCGTTATGGCAACCAAGGCAATGACGTTCAATAATCGGGGCGATCTTCTCTTTAAAAAGATCCTGCGATGCCCCGGCCGCCTGGACAGATACCGCCAGCAACAGGATTGGCGTAAGCAGGTAACTTCTCGTGTCGCGCATGTTCAGCCCTTGGCCTTATTGCCGCCCCCTTCACCGCAGGACGGTAAAGCCATTATCCCGAAGCAGGCGGTTCATTCAAGAAATCGAGCTCCCCCGACATCATTTGGTGTCCGGATCGATGACCTCAACCGCCGCCTCACCCTGGC
>JAKUSY010000119.1 GCA_022451445.1 Planctomycetota bacterium | reverse complement strand
CGAGGCCTTCTACGGTCCCGCAATCGGGGTAGGGACCATCGGGCGGAGCGTAAAGTGCGAAGTCCGTGGAGCCTGGCTGCAACCTGTAGTTGATGATGTACAGGGCATCTGAAATGGAGAGCACCATATCGTTGTTGGCGTCCGCCGCCGGCCAGCAGGTTGTCATCTCGCCGTTGTAGAACATCATCTGAACGATCCAGATTCCATCGGCTATATCCACCTGGCTGTCGTTGTTGGCGTCTCCACGAATGAAGAGTGGAGTCGCGTCCGGCTCATCCGGCCCCTCGAGGGTCACGGTCTTCTCGCCTCCGAAACCAGGAACGCCCCCGTCGCCGGTGACGCCAGACAGGATCTCCATGGGCCTGTCTTCACCAAGCGTGAAGTCGACAAACTCCAGGCTGGATTCGCGGACCTCCTCTTCACCGAGAACGATGAGCGACCGCAAGGTGATGGACTCGAGATGGGTCGTTGAATTCACATCAAGGGAGAGCACCTCGGTGCCCGGGGGCCCCAGCTGGACCACCGCCCCGACACTGATCCCGGTGACTCCTCCGTCGAGATCCCGGTCGTTGAGATTGTAGTTCAGGAACTCCGGCCCTTCGCCGCCGTTGAGAGCTGCAACCGAGGGCCCGGGGGCCACCCCCACGCATTCGAGGACCTCATGGTCCAGGCTCACGGAATAAGACCATCCCTGGAGGTCTACCGAGTCCACCTTGCTGATATTGGAAACCAGGACTTCGACATCGGAGGTGGCCTCACCATCGGCCGTCAGCAGGCAGGGTCCCTTGGGACCGAAAGAGAGAGCCAGCTCCACCTGCACGGGAGGGTCCACTACACAGTCGATTCCCACGGCGGCGCTGTTGATCCGAGCAGGCACTATCGCCTGGCCATCGATGGTCAGGTTGATCTCGACAGGAACGCGGCCGGGCTGCGCAAGGTCGGACACAAAGCGGATCTCGGTGTTCCGCCCTCCCTCGCCATCGTCACAAGCGAGCACGGTGTAATCGGCGAAGCAAAAGCTGAAGAAATCGGATACCGGGACCTCGGCAGGCTCGATAAAGGAGAGCACCACGCCCTGGATAATACCGATCCGTGTCCCATCCTTGGATTCGATGATTTCTGTGAGGGTGAAGCTGGGATTCACGAGGGCGGCCTCAGCGTCGGACCCCTTCATGGTGACGGTGTCGGCCCGCAGAACGGCGGGATCATGGCGGATACCAAAAGACCAGCCCTGCGTCCCTCCCGCCCGCGCCACCATTCCCGGTGTGGCCGTTACCCTGCCACCCGGACGGTAATCGCCCTCTTGATCGAGCCGGATTTCGAGGTCAAAATCTCCGGCCTGCCCGAAAAGAAGGGGAGACAGGACCATGGCGGCCAGAACGACCCAGGACCGCCATAATGTATTCAAGACCTGCATTTCACTCTCCTTGCGCATTGAAAATGCGACAAAAAATACAATGCGATAAGAGCCGCCCCTGTGGGTAGCTTTAGCGCCGGATAACTGTTTTATCATTTAAAGACGCCGAAGCGTGCGACCACCCGCCAATCCCTACCAGGCGGCGGTGGCCGCGCCTGAAAACAGGCGCCCTTCTCTTCAAATACTTAACCAGCTACCGGTTACACCCGGGCTGGTTTTCCTTCGCTCTGCAGCCTCTTTTCCGTCGGGATTTCTGGCTGATCGCCGTCAAAACGCCGACAGGGACAAGAGGAAAAACTGACCGAAGGTGGTTCACTTCAGACACAAAAAATGAGACCAGTACCGATTATAGGCCTCGCCCTGTGAACTGTCAACGCAGGTAAATAAAGGAGCCAATCAGACATATAAAAACGAGACTCCAGCGTCTTTTTTCCGTCGAAAAAGACGAAGGTTAGCCTTCTGTTATGGACTCAGCGCCTCAGAGCGGCCAACGCGCCAGCTAACGACGTTTTCCGGGGTCTGGGGTGGGAATCCCGGCCCGAGGCCCCCTGGGGGCCATTAGAAGGCCTCAGAAGGCATGTTTCCCGGTATTCTCGAGACCTTGTCAACGGGCTGGCACAGGAGACAAAAAAAGCCCCACGGCAGGATCTTTCCCGCCGTGGGGCTTCAGTCTCGTATCAGGAGAACCGATCAGGAACAGCCCTGCGTATCGCCGTCACAGCCGAGACCATCATCATCCAGGATCGAACCCCCATCCCTTCCACAGGAGGGGAAGGGAGCTGAAGGCGCCTCACCAGCACGGAACTGGTGGTTGATCATGAGCATGACATCGGTGACATCGACATTGGAGTCATCGTTCGCATCGGCAGCGTCCTCACAGGAGGGCGCGGGGCCGCTGCGAAAGAGATAGTTGACCACGTTGATAGGATCGGCAATGTCCATCTTGCCATCGCTGTTGACATCACCGCGCAGGAACGAATTCCTGAGGTCTTCGATTTCAGTGAACGAAACACCCAGGGTCTGTTTAGCGCAGAAATCGGCGGAAGCTCCGCCGACGGTGGCAACATTCGCCACCGGCTGACCGGCCCCGATGAGACCGTCTTCCCAGGAGATGCTGCCCGTGATCGCATCGGCTCCCTGCTCCGATGCGGATTCGATGGAGATGCCCAGGATGGTAGCCGTACCGACAACGTCCAGCGTGATCGGCATGGTGAAGGAGAGGACCACGGCGCTCACCGCGCCCTGCTGCCCATCGTTATTGTCAGGATCGACGACCTCGGTCTTCTCAAAGCCCGTGTTGCGCAGGCCACCCTGGCTGACATCGGCGGCGGCGGTTCCTTCCGTCGTCGCTCCGACGATGTTGATTCCGCCGTTGACACTGGCGGAGAGCGACCAGCCCTGCACCCCATCTCCATCCGCGTTGTTGCTGACGATGGCGGCGAAGACGTCAACCGCGCCGGTTTCACCGGTCGGCACCGAGACTGAAAGGGCCGCATCATCATCCACGGACTCCGAAAGCATGCCTGCGTTCAATCCACCCTCCTGGCCAAGACTCTCGGCCTGGAAGATCAGGTTCGGGCTCGCGCCCTCACAGGTGACCACCACGAGGCAGTTGACATCGGCGTTGGCGAAGGAATGATCGACCGTCTGGCCATTCCAGGTAACCGTATTCTCGACCGGCTGTCCAGCTCCCTTGCAACCGCTGGCATAGGACACCGAGCCGCTGCCGTCCTCCTCGGGAATCGTGGCCGAGACCGCCACCTTGGCGATCTCACTGACGGAATCACCGGGCAGGGTGATGGGCTGTACAAAGGACAGGACCACCGCGCTCACAGCGCCATTGAGCCCCTCACAGGGAGTCCCCGCGCCGGCCTCGGTGGTGGTCTCACTTTTTTCAAAGCCTGTGTTGCGAAGGCCTCCCTGGGAGACATCAGCCGCGACCGTTCCGGCGGTCGTGATACCGGTGATCTCGACACAGCCTTCAGCTGCAATACTGATCGACCAGCCCTGGGCTCCGCCATCCGCATCCCCGCCCTGGGACATGGTGCAGGTCAACTCGAGGGAATGAACCGAGCCGGGATTGCCGCCGACATCTCCGCCTCCAGCGATTGCAAGATCGAACGTTGGCTGAGCCGAAGCGGTACCAACCCCAAGAACAAGTAATCCTGTGAGGATTACGCCACAGAACACCGAACTTCTCATTTTTTCCTCCCGCTACTGAACACGATCCTCTCTCTCTCTCCGGGACCACACCTTGACAACCAGAACATGAGATTTATGGCTGCGGATGATCAGAGAACCCAGGAGTCGGAGTAAGCCGTCAACTCACGACATGGATCATAATTTCGATTAAACCGGCCGTTCTCCCTGCTGACCCTTAAGAGAACACAATGGCCTGATAACACTATGCAAAGCCAATTCTATCCTCAGATCGCAGCGTGAGAAACTAGCATTTGATAAAAGAAACGAGTTTTGGGAAAAACCTCCACCAGTGCCATTGGGATGCGCTCCAGGAAGGATACTTAACTCTCCACTAACATTAAAAGAGGCGGGCCCGGGAGCTTCTCAGCTCACCGGGCCCGCCTCTTCAGGATCATTAATTTCCGGGCTTGAAACCTTCCGGAGACTCAAACCCGGAGCAGGATTCACTCACCACAAATCGATGCTTCGCAATCGACATCACCATCCTGGCCGCAGGCAGGATAGGGGGCGCCGGGCGCCGGACCTCCTGAGAACCTGTAGGCGATGTTGTAGAGCGCGTCGGAAACGTCATTCAGCCCATCTCCGTTACAGTCGACGCTGGCAAGGCAGGTTGCCGCCGCAGCGCCGCGGAAGAGGCTGTTGACGATAAAGATCGCATCCGCGATATCGGACTGGCCATCGTCATTGGGATCACAGCGAAGAAAGGACGGGTATACGACCAGCTCAAAGGTGACCGCGGCAGCCTGGCACGTGCAGAAATCGGCCGTGGCGCCGCTGACGGTGGCGACGTTCGCTACAGGCTGGCCGGCACCGATCATGCCGTCCCGCCACCCGACGTTCACCGTCTGGGGTTCGTCACCCTGGGGTTCCGACGTAGCGATATCGATATTCAGAACACCCGCGGTTCCGTCACCGGAAAGAGTGACCGGCATGGTGAAGGAGAGGACCACTGCGCTCACCGCGCCGGTCGCTCCCTCGTTGCGAGCAGGATCCACGACCTCGGTCTTTTCAAAGCCGACGCTGCGAAGTCCACCCGCGCTGACGTCAGCGCCAGACGTACCATCCAGATTCGCCCCGGTGATGGCTCCACCGGTGACTAAAGCGGACAGGGACCAACCCTGGACACCGCCGACGATACCGTTGGAGACAATCGCTGCATAAACGGTGGCTTCGCCTATGTCGCCTCCAGCGACATAGACTATCGATTCCCTGGGGGAATCGATGCCATCGAGCGCGCTGAGATCAGCGGACTCGACAATAGCCTCATCGACGATCGCGATGCTCAACGAAGCATCCGCACAATCCCCGGCATTGACCACACCTGCCAAGCAGAATGCCGTCAAAAAACCGAGACAGATTCCGAGAAGATATTTCATATCATTCTCCTCCATGTTGTCAGTAGTCAAAATCCTTTGCGGCAGTTGCAGATCTCCGCTCAAAACGGCTGGATCCCCCCCTCCCGGGGCCGCAAGGGCCTTTCGTTTATTGGCATAGAACCACCTGGTTGGGCCCATGCAGGCCCTCGACAGGCAACTCATGTATAACAGTCATATCTTGGCAATAGAACACCAGGACTTCCCGGGGACTAAAGCCATCCTGAGAACCTCCGCCTGCACGCGGAGACCATCACCCTACCCTTGCGAGTAGAGGATCTATGAAACAGACCGGCCCACTCGCCAGGCCCACGGAACTCCAAACAGCTCCGCAACGCGACTGAACGAACCGAACGCGACCCTTCGGCCTCGAGTCCAAACACTCCCGAAACCAAAAGGCTCAGATCAGAAGAGACACCATGGGCAAACCGGCCCATCCCTTCAAAACCCGAGTCATCGAGTGTACCCCCCACATGACCCGATGGAAGTAATAATATTATGATCTTGCAAACTCTTCCAAATCCACGCCCCAGGGGAAAAAAAAATGGGCGGCATCCGGAAGATGCCGCCCAAACAACCCTAACTTAACCCGATTTTATGGACAGGAGGAGTTATCGCAAGCCAAGCCGTCCGGCGTAGAATCCTCCCCACAGGAGGGGAAAGGAGCCGCGGGCACGGGGCCGGCCATGAAACGGTAGGCTATTGTATACAGGGGATCCGATATGTCGGTTTTGCCGTCGTCGTTGGAATCGGCGGAGGCGGCACATGCCGGAGCCGGTCCATTGCGAATCAACCAGTTGATCGTGAAGATTGGATCTGCAATGTCGACCTTGGCGTCATTGTTCGCATCGGCGCGCAGGAACACCGCGCTGGGCGGCGCGCAGGCGTCTTCAGAGTGCACGACCGTGATACCGCTTATCTCGCGAGGCATCAGGGTCTGGCCCTGGACGGTCAGCACGGTATCGACCGGCTGACCGGCGCCAATCAGTCCATTGGAGAAGTTGATCTCGGACGAGAAACCTTCCCCTCCGGCTCCATCTGCAACGACGTAGCGCGCCCTCAGGATCGACTGGTCCCTGCCGGGATCGAGGGTGATCGGCATGGTGAAAGAAAGCACCACGGCTGAGACGAGGCCCGCGCGGCCATCATTCCTGCCGGGATCGACAATCTCGGTTTTTTCAAAACCGGTGTTACGGATTCCACCATCGTTGACATCGCCGGCAACCGTTCCCGAGGTCGTCGGATAGGTGTCGTTGGTGATCGTCAACTCGGCCGGATTGTGCTCGATACCGAGGGACCAGCCCTGGGCGCCGTTCGCCGGGGGATCGGCGGGATCATTGGGCCCGACATAGGCGGTCACCAGCGCTTCCCCACCACCCTCTGAGGCGCAGATCACGATCTGGGAGGCGTCAGGATCATCCGGAGTGCCTATCTTGAGATCGATGCCGCCGGCGCAGCTGGCCGCATCGGCGCAATCGGAATCTTCACAATCGGCGGCCCCATCTCCATCGTTGTCCTCACCATCATCGCAGGCGGTCTCCGGCGGCGGAGGCGGCTCGATGTTGATGTTGGCCGCGGACAGGGTCGGCGTCGCGGTCTGGCCTTCGAAGGTAACATCGTTGTTCACCGGCTGCCCGGAGCCTACCAGGCCATTCTGATACTGGATCGTGGCCGAGGAGGCCTCCGCGCCTACCGTCGCCTCGTAATCGACGAAACCGATAATCTGATCGGTATTCGGAGGCAGGGTGATCGGCATGACGAAGGAGAGCACCAGGGCCTGGACGAGACCCTGCTGACCATCATTGCGGTCAGGATCGACAATCTCAAAGACCTCAAAACCCGTATTGCGAAGGCCGCCATCGGCGACGTCCGCGGCGGCACTTCCGGCCGTGGTCAACGCGGTAATATTGACTCCGTTATTGGCTACGCCAAGAGACCAGCCCTGGGGACCGGTGGCGTCAAGGCCGCTGGAACCGAGAACCAACTTCACCTGGAAAGGTACGGTCGTCCCCGTCTCCGCCTGGATGTTCTCAGGAACATCCTCAAACTCGTAGCTGAATTCTCCCTGAGCCTCGAGCGTCGCTGTCAGGCAGAGACAACAGAGGAAGCCAGCAACAAGGGTGGTTGAGATCCTACCCATCATGTTCTCCTATTCACTTTCAGTTGTACTCGGGCCAAACGGGCCCGGCGATTGAATGTTGATACAAAAGTTCGGTTTCCGCATTGGCCGTGTTTCGGGTCCCCAGTCTCGAGCGGAAACTCATTTATTCGGTCCGGGGAAGTCTGTGTTTTGTATTCTTCGTTTCTTCTTTTCCCGCTAACCTTTTCCCATATAGGGAAAAACCAGCTCAGTCCCCACAATTCAAGAATCGTTCTTCCAGGATTCTAACAGCCGCTCCTCTCCGCGAAGAAAGCCGGGAGCCGGCTTTACCCGCCGGCATATCAGCCGGCGGGTAAAGCCTTCCCGAGCTCAGATTACTGCCAGTCGACGAGGTCACAGCTCGCGCCGAGGACGCAGTCGAGCTTGTCGTCGGTCGGATCTCTACCGGCAGGCGTGCCAGTCTGCGTATCCTTATCCCAGCCGGGACCAGGGGCAGGCGGCTGCATGCCATCCTGGAAGAGATACTGCAGGATAGTGACCGAGTCGGCCAGGTCCACACGACCGTCATCGTTCGCATCACAGGCGTCGAGACAGCCGGGCTGGAACTGCCAGGCACCGGGCAGGAAAAGATAAGCAATCACAGCGGCGGCATCCGCGATATCGACAGCCATCGTCCCCATGAGGGAGAAGTTGCAGTCGCCGCGGAAGAAGAACTCGTCTCCAAAGATACTGATGGTGCAGGACCGTAACGAGGGACTGCGCGACTGGTTCTCTGCCGAGACAAGGTTCTTGATCGGCACTCGGCCGACACCATTGATACCATCGGTGAAGGTGATATCGACGGTGGTTCCACAGAGGGCCGAGTCATCCACGATGTCAAAGGTGACATAGCCCATGGCCTGCGGAGTCGACAGGGGTGGAATCGTGTTCCCGTCAAAGGGAGGCAGGGCGTCGATCAGAACACCGATGATCAGCTCGCGGCCGGCACCGTCGTCGTCGTTATTGTCGACCTGCATATTGACGAACTCAGCGCCAAGAGCCTCGAGGATCGTACCGCTGCTAGCAAAGTTCTCCTGGGCGGTCAGAACGGAATCGAATGTGACCGCCATCGAGAAACCTTGAAGGTGGTCAGGCTGACCATGACCGACAGCATTGTCCTCAGGATTGAAGATTGCGAAACAGACCTCTACAGAGGCACCGTAGCCGGCAATGATTTCACCGCCGCCTCGGGC
>JAKUSY010000118.1 GCA_022451445.1 Planctomycetota bacterium | reverse complement strand
CCGCCAACACGGTTCCCGGTGTGCTGCCCACCGAGATCTCCATGCCCATCTTCACGGTCCCCTTCGTAATGGAGTTTTTCTCCCGCGAGAGCGGCATCTACACAGTCCCCGAGCAAGGAAACGTCCAGGTGCTGAGCACCATCCGCAGCTTCCTCGAGGATACCGTCACGGACATTCTGCCCCTGGACGCCGAGGACCTCTGTGAGGGAACCGATGAGATCACCCATTGCAAGATCATTGAAGAGGATCTGGAGCTGAGAGATTCCGCCGGGGACAACAACCCCCCAACCGCCACCATCACCGCGATCGATCCCGGCATCTTCCTGATGCTCGAGCCCCCGGTCAACCTCGATACATTCTGCGGCCGCGCCTACATTCTGCTTCGCGGCAGAAACTCCGACGATGGAGACGGCGGCTACCAGGGGCTGAACTACCGGTGGTCAATCCTCGAAGGTCCCGAGGGAGGCGCTGAGATCCCTGACAATACGCGGGAATTCAAGGATACCCACGTGATCTTTACACAGGCCGGAGTGTACGAGATCGCCCTCGAGGTAGAGGACGGCTTTGGCGGCGAAGATTCGTCGGGAGCCTCGATCTCCATGGTGGTGTCGACCGAGCTGGACTTCAACGCCCCTCCCCTGGTCAACCTGCGGACCTCGCCGAATCCTCCTGACATCCGCCTCTCGAACGGAACCGCCACGGTGACGCTGGACGCCAGCGCCTCTGACGGCGGAGGCGAGGGCTGTGAGCAGGAGGTCTCCTTCCTCTGGCGCCAGCTCGATGGTCCTGTCGACGCGGTGATCAGAAATCCCCGTGAGCCGGTTACGCGGGTCACCTTTGATACTCCCGGCGCCTACCTGATCGAGGTCGAGGTCGACGATCATGGCTTCCAGGACAACACCTCCTCAGCGGAGGTCGAGATCATCGTCACGGGTGAAGCCCCCGACGGCACCTTCCGGCGCGGGGACGCCGACGACAGCGGGCGCCTCAACATCACCGATGCCATCACCGTCCTGAACTGGCTCTTCCTCGGCAGCGCCACGCCCAGCTGCGCCGACGCGGCCGATGCGGACGACAACGGCCGCAACAACATCACCGACGCCATCCAGCTGCTGCAGTTCCTCTTCCTCGGTGGACCACCGCCGCCGGCACCCGGCCGCGACGACTGCGGTGTGGACCCGACCGCCGATCCGCTCGCGGACTGCGACTACCAGTCCTGCGGCGACTGACACCCTCCTTTCACCCCCGGGATGGATTAGCTATACTCCGCGCTGAAACGCCTGAAAGAAGCGGTCCGCGGACGAACCTCACCAATGAAAGAATCCCTGCTGTTTTTCTTCAATTTCATCCGTCACCCGAAATCCACCGGGGCGGTATTTCCCAGCTCCCGCGGGTTGGCGGAGGTGATGGTCGAGGACGCGGGGCTCGATACCGCGGCGACTGTCGTCGAGCGCGGGCCCGGCACGGGAGCCTTCACCGGCGTCATCGCAGAGCGCCTGGGCGACCAGGGCAACTACCTGGGACTCGAACTGCGGGAAGAATTCGCGGCGATCGTGAAGGAAAAGTATCCCCACCTCAGGGTGGTCACCGACTCGGCCGAGAAGATTGTCGAGAACCTACGGAAGCTCGACAGGGAAAATGCTGACGCGATCATTTCCAGCCTTCCCTGGACGACCTTCGACCCGGACCTGCAGAACAGGATCATGAAGTCTGTTACCGATGCCCTCCCCAGCGGGGGAAAATTCTCCACCTTCACCTACCTTCACGCCGCCCGGCTGCCAGCCGGGCGGCGCTTTCGCTCGTTGCTGGATAAAAACTTCTCTGAAGTCCGGGTATCGAGAACGATCTGGCGGAACCTGCCCCCCGCATTCGTCTACCATTGCACGAAATAGGACCCGCCGCCGGACAGCGCGAAAATTATTTCCCACGGCACTGGATTGTCGGGAATTGTCATCCTTACAATAGGTAGCGTGTCTCGCCGCCGCTGATCGAATCTAATCTAATGCGGGCGGCGAGGGGTCGGAATTCGAATAATTACGGATGATCTCACTCCTCTGCGAGGATCACGGGAGGGCTCCATGTCCAATACGAAGCTTTTCGTCTATTTTCTGCCGGTGTGCGCATTTCTCCTGACCTCGGCCACCGCGCTCGAGGCGCAGACTCCACTCCTGCAGGAGGGAGACACCTGGCGTTACTTCAGGGCCGTGTCAGCTCCACCGGCGGACTGGGCGGAGATCGACTTCGACGCTGAGGTCGCCGGCTGGGAAAGCGGCCCCGGCGGCATCGGCTACGGCGATGACGATGATGCCACCGTCCTCGATGACATGTCCGATAATTACATCGCGGTGTACATGCGCCTGGAATTCGACGTACCCGCGGAGCTGGCCGAAGCCTGGCTGCAGCTGCGGGTACGCTATGATGATTCCTTCGTAGCCTACATCGACGGCGAGGAGGTCGCCCGGCGGGGCATCGAGGGAGCCCCGCCGCTGTTTGACGCCAACGCGACCGTCGAGCATGAGATCACCGGGCCGGACGGTTTCGATGAGGAGTTCCTGCTCGAGCAGACCGAGCTCGACACCGGGCGGCACGTGCTCGCCGCCGAGGTCCACAACATCACTCTCGGCTCCAGCGATCTCTCCTTCTCAGCCGAGCTGATCGCCTCCCAGCTGCTGATCACCTCCATCGACCCCTCCTTCGGCCCGCTCGGGGGCGGCAATACGATGAGGATCTACGCCCTGGGCATCTTTCCCGGCCTCAACCCGGATGTCATTTTCGGTGACCGGGAATCTCCCGCCGTCACCATCGGGGATGACTACATAGAAGCCGAGGTGCCCGCCGCGAAAATATCCGGCGCCGTCGACATCATTATCGATACAGCCAACGCCTCTGTCCTGATACCCGGAGGCTACACCTATACCGACCCCGATGGAGGGGTGATGGGCCTCGACTTCACCGGCGGACCCTACGCCACCGCCGAGGGCTTCAGCGGAACCCTCAACGAGGGAACCCTGGAGGCGTGGTTCCGCCGCGAACCGGCGCAGGGCCAATTCGCTAATTTCATCTACAGCACCCTTTTCGCGATCGAGGCCGCGGACGGCTCCGACGCCTTCATCCTCGAGGTGAGACCAGCCAACATCAGGGCCAGGACCGCAGCCGATGGAGACTTCGCGGAGCTGGTGGCTACGGCCGACCTGGCCGAAGGAGAATGGCACAATATCTGCTGCACCTTCTCTGAGCGAGGCAGGGCGATCTATCTCGATGGCCGGCAGATCGCCAGCGACAACCTGGCGATGAATCTCTCCGGGAGCGACCGCATCCGCATAGGCTCCAGGTTCCAGCCCGGCGGTGGCTTCTTTGACGGCGCCGCCCTGACCGGCGCTGTGCGTTCGGCCGCCGTCTGGGGCTTCGAGCGCTTTGAAGACGAGATCCAGCGCGAGCTGTTCATGCCCCCCGGAGAGGATCCCTACATCGGAGCGAGCTGGGAAATGAATGAGGGCGCCGGCGGCAGAAGCGCCGACTCCGGGGACCGGGGAGCCGATCTCATCTTCGGCTCGGGCCCCGGGGCCGATGGAAACGACCCCGACTGGATCACCATCGACGACTTCCCCGCCTTCATGCTGACCTCGGTGCAGCCCGCCGTGGGCCCCCTCGCCGGGGGAGACATGGTCCAGCTCTTCGGCGACGGCTTCCCGCTCGAAGGAGAGGTAACCGTCAGCTTCGTGGATCGGTTGTCCCCTTTCCTGGCGACGCCCTCGCCCAAGGTCAACGTCGTCAGCAATTGGGAGATCACCGCCGAGGTGCCGGCGGCGGAAGATTTCCAGGTGGTCGACATCCTGGTGGAAACCCCGGCCGGCAGCGGCCTCCTGGAGGCCGCCTATACCTACGCCCCGGACCCCCGCAGCATCTTCAAGCCGATCGAGGAGGGTGATTCCTGGGACTACATCATCGCCACCGAGGCGATACCGGGAGACTGGAACCTGCCGGAGTTCCGCCCGCGGGACAACGGCTGGCAGAGCGGCCCGACCGGCATCGGCTACGGCGACGATGACGACGCGACCTCCGTCCTCGAGATGCAGAACCAGGCGGCGGCGGTCTACGCCCGCCACGAATGGCCGCTCAGCGGCGGCGGTGAAAACATGAACTTCCTCAGGCTCAGCATCCGCTTCGATGACAGCTTCGTCGCCTACATCAACGGCACCGAGGTTGCCCGCGCCAATATAGAGGGCGTTCCGCCTGCCTTCGATGAGCTGGCAAGCGCCACGCATGAGATCACCGGGGGCGAGGGTGTCTTCGATGAGGTCATCGACCTCACCGAGTTCCGCGGCAGCCTGCGCAACGGCCTCAACGTGCTGGCCATCGAGGTGCACAACACCGACCTCGGCTCCAGCGATCTCTCCCTCTCGGCCGAGCTGGAGTTCTCGGCGCCCGGGCAGGCCTTCATCCGCGGAGACGTGGACAACAACGCGAGCTGGAACGTGAGCGATGCCGTCAAGATCCTGCTGCACGCCTTCACCGGCGCCGAGCTGCCCTGCCTCGAGGCCGCCGATGTCGACGACAGCGGCCGCATCGACCTGGAGGATGGCGTCGGATTGCTGAACTTCGTCTTCATGCAGGGCGAGGCCCCTCCGCCTCCGCTCTACGAGGCGCTGCCCGACCTCGACAGCGACGAGCTCGGCTGCGAATCCTTCGGGGAATAAGAGCCGGGAGGCGCCGATCAGGTCAGGTCGCGGTATTCGCGCCTGGAGAACCAGTACATCCCCAGGAGCAGGAAGCCGACCGCCACCGAGATGAGCGTGATGGCCGCCTCGTCACCCCCGACCGGCTGGAAGAACGCCTGGTTCCTCGGCCCGATACCGTGCTCTCCCCCGGCATCGTAGAGCATGCAGCGGACGTAGAAGCTGATCGAGATCCGCTTGAGGACACCCGGCACCTGGCCCATGAAGAACTCCACCAGGAAAACATGGGCGATACCGATCAGCGTCGCGTGGCGGAAAACCGCGCCCAGCCAGCCGAAGAAGGCCAGGTAGGCGAGGGTGGCGCAAGTGATCGTGGGCAGGAACATCCAGGCCAGCTCCGACAGCGGCAGCGGTGGACCGCCGAAGAACGCGGTGACGGCGCAGAGTCCGCAGACCGCCCCGAGTGAGATCCCCAGCGCCAGCGGGAGGCTGCCGAGCAGCTTCGCAAGGTACATGCTCGAGCGCGAAATCGGCCGGATCGAGAGATAGACCAGGGTCTTGTCCTCGCGATCATCCCCGATGATGGCGGTCCCCAGGGTCAGGGTAATAATCGGCAGGAAGAACCGGCAGAACGGCAGGGCGATGATCCAGCGACTGAAGCTCTTGACCTCCCATGGCTCGAAAAACCCCCTGAAGACCACCAGGAGGGCGATGACCGCGAACAGGATGAAGGCCACGACGAGACGCCGGGGGCGCAGCTGGCGCCGGAAGCTGAAATAGAAGAGATAGAGCCAGGAATTCACGGACCGCCTCCCATCTCTTCGCCGACCAGGTAGCCGAAGACGGCCTCGACCGAAGCATCGAGCGGAACCAGGCGATCGATGCCGATTCCGAGCTCCCGGACCAGGCCGGGCAGCGCGCGGTAGAAGCTCTCGACCTGGGGTACGCTGAGAACGAGATCGTCTTCCGCAAGCTCTCCGCCGCGGCGCTGGAAAACGATACCCGTGACCAGGCCGGACTCCAGCAGCCGAGCCCCGAGCTTTCTCGGTTCGCTGGCGGTGACAAGCAGCTTCAGCGGGTGGTCCTTGAGAAGACCACGGACCTCGGCCAGGGCTCCCGAGGCGATGACCTTGCCCTGCGCGAGAAATACGATGCGGCTGGTCACCGCCTCGATCTCCTCGAGGATGTGGCTCGAGACGATGACCGTGGCGCCGGCGGCGGCGAGCTCTTCAAAGAGCCGCAGCATCTCGCGCCGGCCGGTGGCATCGATCCCGTTGAGCGGCTCATCGAGCACCAGGATGTCCGGCTTGTGAACCAGGGCCTGGGCCAGCTTGGCGCGCTGGCGCATTCCCTTGGAGCAGGCCTTCAGACGCTTGCCGGCGTACTCGAGCGCCCCTGTCTTGCCGAGCGCCTCGCGCGCAAAGGCATCGGCTGAGCCTCCGAGGCCGCACAGGCGCCCCATGGCCCTGACAAAGGCGAGCACACTCATATCCTCGTAAAACGAATCCCCCTCGGGCGAGTAGCCCAGCCTGCGGCGAACCGCAGCGGTCTTCCAGACGTCCTTGCCGAAGATGAGCGCCTCGCCGTAGGAGGGCTTCAGCTGGCCGGTCAGGATCTTCATGAGGGTCGACTTGCCGGCGCCGTTGGGGCCGACGAGACCGATGATCCCCGGCTGCAGCTCGAGGTTCACCTTATTGAGGCCGGCGATCTCACCGTACCACTTGGCCAGGTCACGAATCGAGACCGGGTTCATGAGACCACCTCCACCGCGCGGGTCTTGCTCCAGAAGGCCCAGAGAGCCGCGCCAAGCCAGGCCGCCAGGGCGGCGATGGGACACCAGGGCTGTCCGCTGTAGAGCCCGGACTCGATACCGAAGAAAGCATTGGAACACCATTGCAGCAGGGACCAGAAATCGAGCAGCTTCCAGTAATCAGAGCCCCCGGCGGCCTCGTGAATGACCTCGGTGACGATCGGCAGGAAGATGAAGATCAACCCCCAGACCATGACGATCGAGATCGTTCTCTGCAGAAGCGCGGCCACCCCCAGCAGCAGGATCGACATGCCGACGCTGACGAGCAGTCCGTAGGCCAGGATCCCGAAGAGAATACGCCTGGACTCGAAAAAATAATCAAAGGTATCGCCGAACAGACCGTACTCGATAAAGAGCGCGAGGCAGGGCAGCAGGGTCAGCATGCTGACCAGCAGGGAGGTGGCCACCAGCTTGCCGAGGAAATACTGCCAGCGCTCCAGCGGCTTGGAGAGGTAGAAGGTGAGCGATCTGAAACGAAAATCGTTTCCAACCAGCACCGCTCCGCTGATGGCCAGCAGCAGCATGACGACGGTATTCTGGCTCGTGATAAAGTCCCTGAAAGATTCACCCGTGCCGGTAAAGATGAAGTTCCTGGCGAACTCCAGCGGTCCCTCCCCGAAGCGCTGTCCCTTCAGCTGGGCGGCGAGCCCTGCGAGAAAATAAATCATGGCGCTGAAGAACAGGAAGTTGATGAGGCCAAGGGCTATAAAAACCCAGAAGATCCAGCGCTTGATAACGAGCTTCAGGCCGATGCGGGCTACCGGCCACCAGGCCATCGCGGCCGCGCGCGACTCCTCGGGCGCAGAGCTGAGCGTCCAGCGGTCGACAACCGTAGCTTCCGGCGAAGGCGAGAGCAGGTCGGCCTCGTTGATTTCCAGGGACTCTTCAGTCATTGGGGCTCCCCCCGGCTTCACCGGCGACGATGCGCTCAAAGACCGTTTCCAGGTTTTCCTCGTGGGGCCAGAGCCCCGAGAGCAGGCAGGCGGGCTCACCCTCTCCCCCCGCGGCAAAGGCCTCAAAGAGCAGCTTCGTGCCGGCCCCCTCCGGAAGGATGGCAATGAAGTCCCGCGTCGCCGCCCCTGCCTTCGAAGGCAGGGCCTCAAGGCGAACCCCGCGCTCTCTGAGGAGCCGTCCGCAGACCTCCGCGGAGCCGGAGACCTGGAGCCGGTAGCTGTTGGCGCGCGAAGAGGCGAGCGCCGCCACCTCTCCGTGCGCCAGGACCTTCCCCTTGTCGAGGATGACGACCGAATCGCAGACCCGCTCGACATCGCCAAGCAGGTGGCTCGAGAGCAGGATCGATTTCCCCTGCTCCCTGTGAAGACGCGAGATGAGCTCCAGCATCGCCGAGCGCCCGGCCGGATCGAGGCCATTGGTCGGCTCATCGAGGATGACCAGGTCCGGATTGTTGATGAGCGCCTGGGCGAGCTTGGCGCGCTGGCGGATACCGGTCGGCTGCTCCTCGATGAGACGATAGCGCGCCTCCTCGAGGCCCAGCAGCGAGAGCACCTCGTGGGCGCGGCGGCAGGCGGCAACGGGCTTCTGGCCATGGAGCTCACCTGCAAGCGAAACGAACTGCAATACCGACAATCCGGCAACGAAGCTGTCATTCTCGGGCATATAACCCACCCGGGACCTCGCCCGGCGGGATTCCTTCGCCGTATCGAAGCCCAGCATCCAGGCCCGGCCCGAAGATGGAGCCAGGAGCCCCATGAGCTTGTTCAGCAGGGTCGACTTGCCGGCCCCGTTGGGGCCCAGCAGCCCGATCACCCCGGGCTCGAGTACCACCTCATCGGCCTCGAAGGCAAGATGACTGCCATAATAGCGTTTCAGACGTTCAAGACGAACCA
>JAKUSY010000117.1 GCA_022451445.1 Planctomycetota bacterium | reverse complement strand
CCGCGTCGAGGCCCGCGTCGAGGACCTCCTGGCTTATCTTGCGGGGATTAGCCAGCACCTCCTTGTGGCTATCAGCCTGGCCGATTCCGGAGACGATTCCCTCTCCGACCCTGGCGATGACAGTCTCCTCGGTGGCGCCGCCGACCAGTCTGTCGATGTTGGTGCGGACGGTTACACGGGCCTTGCACTTCAACTGGATTCCATTCGCCGCGACAGCATCCACAGTCTGCTTGCCGGATTCTGGACTTGGGCAGTCGATCACCTTTGGATGGACACTGGTTCTGACCGCGTCGAGAACGTCCCTGCCGGCGAGGTCGATCGCCGCCGCGCGCTCGAAGGTGAGCCCGATGTTGGCGCGGTCGGCCGCGATCAGGGCGCGGATCGTGGCCGTCACGTTGCCGCGGGCCAGCACGTGGGCCTGGAGCTTGTCGATCGAAACGGGGGTGCCGGCCTTGTGGGACATGACCAGCACATCGATGATCAGCCTGGAGTTGAGTTTCCTCAGGAACATTCCGACAAATTCAAACACCGATACGGGGCACCCTGAAGCCCTGGCCTGCAGCCAGAGGGATCCGAACTTGATGAAGAAGAAAAGAAAGAAAACGCCTACCAGCAGCCCGAAAATGCCGCCGAGCATCCACCATATATTGTTATCCATTACCGGGCTCCTGTGCTTGTTTGCCGTTCTCGGACAGTTCTTTTACGACTACCCTGTTACCACTGGTTTCTATCACTTTAACCTGCTTGTCTTTTTCGATAAAGCCGCGTGAGGCGACCACGTCTACTCTCTTGCCATCGATCAGGGCCACACCCGCCGGCCTGAGCGCGGACTTCGTTACGCCGGACCTGCCCATGACCCCGGCGATCTCATTGTCGACCGAGCTGAAGGCATCGGCGCCCTGGGTCTCCGTTAAGCTGATACGTCTGAGCATGAAGGAGAACATGGAGATTACAAAAAAGATCGAGGTAATTGCAATGATGGAACCCAGCAGGATCAGCCCCTGGTGGAAAAACCCGTAGATGCCCAGCACCAGCGAGGCGAGAGCCACGATGCCGATGATCCCCCCAGAGGGTATGAAGACCTCGAGGAAGATGAGGGCTACGCCGATTCCCAGGAGGAGATAGGAAAAGAAGGGATCAGAAATAACCGCGTCCATGTTTTCTCCGCCCTAGCCGTCCGATTCCGCGCGGGAAACGACTATGCGTGTCGAGGTGCATTCCCGGATGATCACCTGCTCGCCTTTTTCAATAAACTCGCCATCAGCGACGACATCCACCTGCTCGCCATCTTCGAGGGAGATAATTCCCGCCGGACGCAGCGGCGATTCACAGAGCCCGGTCTTTCCCAGAAGGTGGGCGTTTCCTCTCAGGGATTCTTCAGCGGTATCGGCATCCGGAACCCCGGTGATGGCTGAGCTGGGCACGAATCCGCCACTGACCCCGGCTGGTAAAAATCGCAGGATCACGAAGAACAGGGCGAACGAGGCTCCCAGGCCGGTGGAGATCAGCATGAACGCCTCCTGGTAGCTCAGGTGCTCTCCACCGGGGAGCGTGGTGCTTGGCACCATGACCATGACCATGCTTCCAAAGCAGAGGAGACTCCCGGCTATGGCAAAAATTGCGATTCCCGGCACCAGGCCGATCTCGATGCCGATGAGCCCGATGCCCACGAGGAAGAGGACGATCTCGAACCAGGTGGTGGTGGGCTCCAGGGCGCCGCTTTCGGGGTACAGTCCCCCGGCGACGAGCAGGGTGAAACAGGCGATTCCGATGAGCCCGGGAACCATGGTGCCGAGCATCTTCAACTCGATGGTGATTCCGAGGATGATACCGAGGACAAGAAAGAACCGCACCAGCGGGTGGTTCAGGAAATCAATCAGCCCCTGGCCGCTCAGGGAGTGTTTTTTCATGGCGCCGCGGCCCACGACGAAGACGGATTCCTCCGGCAGGTCCAGTTTCATCTCGAGCAGGAGACTCTTGTAGCGGTCATCACCGGCCTCGATTCCGCGGTAGCGGACCCAGTCGTATTCGAAGGCTCTCTTCTGGTCCAGGCTCAGCAGCTCTCCCCTGTTGAGGATCTTCTCCGGATCGTGGTAGTCACTCTTGCGCTCGAGAGGGTCGGAATTGTTGAGGTCGGCCTGGTACCAGAAGACATAGCGGCCGCCTGGATCCGGCGCTCTGCGCCGAAGCGAGTGTACGGCTTCCCGGGCGGGCATGATCATCAGGCTTGCGAGAAGCTGCGACCGTTTTCTCCTCCCACTGTAGCGCACGACCGCCTGCCGGGAACTCTCCAGAACCTCAGGGGGAGCCCCGCCGCCCTCACCGGATCCCAGCCTGGCATCGGGGCCCATGGCGATCTCCCGGCAGGCCAGCACTGGTATCACCGCCGCGTCCGTGGCCTGCGCCTCATCGGGGATGAAGGCGACCGTCGTTTTTCCCCGGAGCTCACCGAAGATGTAGTTCCCCAGCTCGATGGCGGCTTCGTAGGAGCCGCCCGGGCTGTCGACCTCGAACACGATCCAGTTGATGGAGGGCTCGCGTTCGATCCAGGCGCTCACCTCCGAGATGGAGCCGGCGACGCTCTTTTTGTCCAATGCGCCGCTGAGGGGGACGATGAGCAGCTTCTCATCGGCGACTGTACCAGCGTCATTCTGCGCGCGCAGACACGCGCCGGCGGCCAGGACAATCAGAATCGCCGTGGCAGACGCGACGGGTCTTCGTGCCGCCGAACACTCTCCAGGTACCGGGTTGGTATGCAGCTGCCAGAAATGCACTTAAATGTTTCCCGTAAACCAGCTTGTGAAGAAAGCACCGAGGGGCTGATTCTCGGCTTTAAGGAGCCATCCTGTCAAAAGAAAACAGAAGTGGTCGCAGAGCGCTCAGTCCCCGGGCTCGAGGTATACCGATTCAGGAATGCGCCCCCGCTCCCGGACCTCCCCGATGACAGCGGCGCAGGGGTAGCCTAGCTCCCGGAGTCGTTCGAGACAGTGGTCGGCTTTTCGGGCCGGAACACTCGCAAGGAGCCCACCGGAGGTCTGGGGATCGAAGATCAGCGGGTAGCATGGAGCGGCGGCCGCCTCCTCGGTATTGGCGATCGCCCGGCGCAGGCGCAGGTTCTGCGGCTGGAGGGTGCTGAAGATACCTCGCGACACGGTCTCGATGGCTCCATCGAGCAGGGGGATCCTTTCGAGTGCGATTCTCACGTCGACCTTGGAGGCCCGGGTCATCTCGACCAGGTGGCCGAGGAGCCCGAAACCGGTCACATCGGTACAGGCCGTCGCATCGAATTCGTGGAGGCAGGTCGCCGCGGCGAGGTTGCTCTGGAGCATCGAGGCGAGGGCTCCCTCTATCCATCGTCCCTTCGCGGCCAGGCGCATATCCGCCGCGAAGAGGGCCCCGGTGCCGAGCGCCTTTGTCAGCAGGATGCGATCTCCCGGCCGCATACCGCTCTTCTGGAGGATCTTCTTCGGGTCGACCAGGCCGTTGACGGAAAATCCCAGGGAGAGCTCGCTGCCTTCGCTGCTGTGGCCTCCGACCAGGGCGGTCTCCGTCTCAGCGAAGATCTCCAGGGCGCCGCTCAGCATCTGCTCGAGGAGGTCTTCGACCTTCTCCTCGGGACCGTAGGGAACGGTCGCCACCGCGAGCGCTGACTGGGGCGCCGCGCCCATCGCGAAGATATCTCCGAGGCTGTGGTTGGCGGCGATCTTGCCGAAGATGTAGGGATCCTCGACGATGGCCCTGAAAGAGTCGATGGTCTGTACCAGCACCTTGCCCCTTGGAGTCCTGGTGACAGCGGCATCATCGGGGGCATCGAGGCCGATGAGCACATCCTTGCGTTGAACAGGCGAGAGCCTGCCGATGACCCGGGCGAGCACTGTCGCTCCCACCTTGGCCCCGCAGCCGCCGCAGCGCATGGAGATGGAGGAGAGCTCCTTCAGCGTGCTTTGGGATGCGAGCCCCTTCGGAACATCCAGCTCCTCAACGGGAGACATGTCGGGCAGGGAGTTGTATTTCTTCATAAAACGGTGGTCGATCCAGTTCTTCAACCGCCAGACCAGGGCGCCGCTGTGAAACCATTTGCCCCTTGATGCCACGGCCCGCTTGTCGCCTGTGCTGATGAGACTGAGAAACAGGCGCTGGGGAACGAAGGGTTTCAGGCTCCTGGAGACGAGCGCTCTGCGCAGGTTCTTTGCCAGCGGCATGCCCTGGCGGACGGCGAAAACACCGGCCTTCGGTCTCGGATGGTTGACGACCGCGGCGACGTCGCCGGCGGCGAAAATATCAGGATGCGAAAGTGTTCGCAGGCTGTCGTCGCCCTTCACGAAGCCGTTCTCATCGACAGCGAGCCCGGAGTCTCCAAGCCAGGAAGGCGCGGCGGCCTCTGTTACCCAGAGAATCTCGTCTAGCGGCACCTCCATGCCGTCCTCCCTCCGTAGCTTTCCCTCGCTGACGGATTCGACCCTGCTGCCGGGATAGAGCTGGACATCCCGCTCTTTCAGGACCTTCTCAAAATAGTTTCGGACCTTGAAATTATGAGAGGGGAGTATCTCGGGGCCGTCGTAGAAGAGATGAAACCGCGGCTCCAGGGCGCTCTTGTCCGTCTCCGCCAGCAGCTGCTTCAGGGCGTATTGGATAGCCAGGGTGATCTCCACTCCACCGGCGCCGGCTCCAACCGTGGCGATTCTCAAGGGGTGGTCGGCCTCGATCACCCTCTGCCTGAGAGCCTCCCAGCGGCCCAGGAAGTTGCTGATCGGCTTTACCGGGATGACCTCGGTTCCGGCGCCGCCGGAATTTTCGAGCTTCGGGGTTGAGCCGATATTGATCGAGAGAAGATCGTAGGGAACCGCCGGACGGTCAGCGCAGTGGATCTTCATGTTCTCGGTATCGATGCCGACGGCCGAATCGTGGTAGAGCCGGGCGCCGGCGAACCTGCACAGGGGGCCAAGGTCGATATGAGCCTCATCGAAGTCGTAATGTCCCGCGATGAAACCCGGCAGCATTCCCGAGTAGGGAGTGTGGACATCGCGGGTCAGCAGGGTCAGGCGGACGCCCGGGATCGGTTTCATGCCGAACATCTTGAGGACGGCGATGTGGCTGTGCCCGCCGCCGATGAGCACGAGATCCTTGATGATCGGAATGCCCGGTTCATTCATGTGAGGCGTTCCCTGCAGGGTCCCGGGAGGAATCGACGGCCAGGCTCATTTCTTTTCATCCAGGGGGTCGTCTTTGAAGCGGAAGGCGGAGCCGCCCATGAAATCGGTACTCTCGATTGTCGGGCACCAGTATTTTTCAACATGTTCGACAACCAGGTCTGTGCCCCGGAAGTGGTTGACGAAGGGCTTCTTCCGGGAGTTGTACATCGTATCGGTCATGTCCCGAATGAGCAGGACGTTCTTTCCCACATTGACCATCTGTCGAATCGCGAAGGGCCGGCCGAGAACGCACATATTGAGATGAACGCCCATCAGGATGACGTTGTCGATGCCGCGGCCGGCGAGCAGGTTGTAGGTCTCCTGCCCGTTGTCGGTGATCGCGTCCGGCTCCCTGATGTCGATGGTCTTGATCTGACGGGTCCAGGGGGGGGCGATCTCGCACTTCTCCTTGCAGTCGCAGCCCATATCGGAATCGTCAATCGGCATGCCGGGCTCACGTTCATCCTGGGGCCAGCACCAGGCGGTCCCCCAGCGCTCCCTGGCGGCGAGCTTGACGGGAGGCCTGGCGTAGGCGGCCTCGATGGCGCGGTGACGCTGGTCTGCCTCCTTGTAGAAATCCACGCAGGTGCTGGGGGCATGGATGATCTGGACTCCCAGGCCGCGGGCCGTGGAGATCAGCCGGTTCATCGCCGGGGCCATCTCGGCCACCCGGGCCTCCGCTCCCTTGCACCAGTGCCGGTCCCACATGTCGCAGATTACCAGGGCGGTTTTATCCGAGGCCCACCTGAGAGTCTCGTGGACCGGCTTGTAGCCGCCACTCTCTTTTTTCGCGCCCGGCTCCAATATCATGGAACGGGTATGAAGCTCAAGCATAGTTGTTTTCGTCGGCGCCTTGGTACAGCAGCCGACGCAGAAGCCGGCAAGGAACATCATTAAAATAAAAACGGTCAGTCGGGTCATGTCCGTAATCCCTGGGGTTGTCTTCTTGCTCTGGCCTTGAATCCTGTCAGTGCTTTAGGTTGTTTCGCCGGGCTTTCGTCTTCCACCGCAGAGGGGTAGCTTCTCGAGGGTTCTCGTATCCCCTGTCTCAGGCGATGATGTTCCTGATGACCTTCCCATGCACATCGGTGAGGCGGAAGTTGCGCCCCTGGTACTTGAAGGTCAGCTTCTCATGGTCGATTCCCAGCAGGTTGAGGATCGTCGCGTGGAAATCATGAACATGGACGGGATCCTTGGCTATGTAGTAGCAGAAGGGGTCGGTTTCACCGTAGCTGGTTCCTCCCCTGATTCCGCCACCTGCCAGCCACACCGAGAAGCACCTGGGATGATGATCGCGTCCGAAGTTGCCCGAGAGCTTGCCCTGGCAGTAGTTGGTGCGCCCGAACTCTCCTCCCCAGATCACCAGGGTGTCTTCGAGAAGTCCTCTGCGCTTGAGATCACTTACCAGGGCTGCGGAGGCCTGGTCGGTCTCCCGGCATTGGCCTGCCAGGCCCTTGGGCAGCCCTCCATGTTGATCCCAGCCGGGGTGATAGAGCTGGATGAAACGGACGCCTCGTTCTGCAAGCCGGCGCGCCATGAGACAGTTTGCCGCGAAGGTGCCGGGCTTGCGGGCATCGTCGCCGTACTCCTTGAAGATATAGTCCGGCTCGCCTGAGAGATTGGAGACCTCCGCAATCGAGGACTGCATCCTGAAGGCCATCTCATACTGGGCTATGCGTTCTTCGATCGCGGGATCGGAATTGTTCTGGAGCTCGGTCTCGTGGAGCTCCTTCAGGCGGTCGAGCATCCTGCGGCGGTTTGAGTTGTCGATGCCGCCGGGATTGTTGAGATAGAGAACAGGATCCTTCCCGGAGCGGAAACGGACGCCCTGGTAGCGGGAGGCGAGGAAGCCGCTGCCCCACAGCCTTGTCAGGAGCGGCTGGCCGCCCTTGTTCTTCGTGACCAGCACGACGAAGGAGGGCAGCTCGGCGTTCTCGGTGCCGAGCCCGTAGCTCAGCCAGGCTCCCATGCTCGGGCGACCGGGAAATTGTGAGCCGGTCTGGAGCATGGTGACGCCGGGACCGTGGTTGATCGCCTCGGTGTACATGCTCTTGACGACGCAGATCTCGTCGGCGATCCTGGAGGTGTAGGGGAGCTGGTCGCTCATCCAGGTGCCGCTCTCCCCGTGCCGGGTGAACTTGAAGGGGCTCGATACCAGCGGGAGGCTTGCCTGGTTGCCGCTCATCGCGGTGAGACGCTGCCCCTTGCGAACCTCCGGGGGCAGCTCCCGGCCATGCATCTTTTTGAGCATGGGCTTGTGGTCGAATAGATCCATCTGGGACGGGCCGCCGCTCTGGAAGAGGTAGATGACGCGTTTTGCCCGGGCGGGGAGGTGCGTGGTCGGGAGGGCTCCGCCGAGTGAATGCCGTTCATTCGCGCGCAGCAGGTCAGCCAGGGCGAGGGAGCCGAGTCCCATGCCGAAACGGTCGAGAAAACGCCGCCGGCTCATGCCCAGGGGAGAGGCGTAGCCCGTGCAGGTGCCAGGTTTCATGACTTCATACTCCCTTTTCATGACCGCTGCGTCGAAGTTCAAGAGCACATTCGCCACGGCTCCCGCGGCCGCGAGCCGGGCAGGGGCGAGGTTCGTGTCCGCGGCGGCATCCCCGGTCTTGAGGAAGGCCTTCGCGTTTTCGGCGTTCGCCTCGAAAAACTCAAGCTGCTCCCTGTGGAGCCGGGCGAGAATAGCCTTTTCGCTTTTTCCGGGGTGTCTTCCCGTCAGGATCCGGAACATCTCATCAAGCATCGCTGCGTTATTGTCGGCGTGTTTTTTCAGCATCTCCTGGCCGAGAATCCTCGCGGCCTCCACGAGCTGCGGATCGTTCATGAGCACCAGCGCCTGCAGGGGCGAGGCTGTTCTCTCTCGCCTGACCGTGCACACCTCGCGCTTGGGCGCATCCAGGGACATCATCACCGGGGCGGGTGCTGTGCGTTTCCAGAATGTGTAGAGGCTGCGTCGGTAGAGACCTTCTCCCTTGTCGCGCTTCATCGGCTTGAAGGAGCCCGCTACCTCGTAGGGACGGACCGGGGCGCCGCCGACCTTTCTGACCAGGAGTCCGCTCGAGGCCAGCGCGTTGTCCCTGATGGCCTCTGCGGAGAGCCTGTAGCGCCGGACCCTGGCCAGGAGGATGTTTTCCGGGTCTTTTTCGCGTAGTGCCGGAGAGCATGAGGAATCCTGGCGGTAGGTGGTGGAGGC
>JAKUSY010000116.1 GCA_022451445.1 Planctomycetota bacterium | reverse complement strand
CATCACTATTCTCCGAGGTGGAGATGACCCCCTTGAGAGAACCTTCCACCCTCAGGAGCCTGGTTACCGCCCGGGTATCTATGCCGGAGATCCCGACCACGCCGTGGCGATCGAGATAGTCGCCAAGAGGTTCACAGCTCCTGAAATTGGAGGGGCGTCGGCTCAGCTCGCGCACGATCACTCCCCTGAGGGAGGGCGCGCGTGATTCTTCATCATCGGGGTTGACCCCGTAATTGCCTATGAGCGGATTGGTCATGACGACCATCTGCCCATTGTAGGAAGCATCGGTGAAGATCTCCTGGTAGCCGGTCAGGGAGGTATTGAATACGACCTCGCCAACGGACTCCCCCTGCGCGCCGATCGAGGCGCCGCGCATAACGGTTCCGTCTTCAAGGGCCAACCTGGCGGGTGTTTGCGACAATGGACTACTCCGGCTTTCTTCCTCGACACCTCATTATGTTGCGTGTTCTCACTTTTTCCACGGCTTTCAGGCGGCCTCGCGCCTCCATTTCTCCGAGGACGACCCGGCGCGTCACCTCTAAGCAGGCTCTCACTTCGGGCCGATATACTCCCTGCCTCCCATATAGGACTGGAGCGCCGTGGGAATCCTGATCCTGCCATCCGCCTCCTGGTTGATCTCGAGAATCGGAATCAGGATCCGTGGACTGGCGATCGCCGTATTGTTCAGGGGGTGACAGAAATGCACCTTGCCGTTCTCATCGCGATACCGCAGCTCGAGGCGCCGGGCCTGGAAATCATGGAAGCGCGACGCGCTATGGGTCTCCCCGTAGCTCTCGCGCGATGGCATCCACGTCTCGATATCGAACTTCTGCACCTGCGGCTGCCCCAGGTCCCCTCCACAGACATTCACGACCCTGTAGGGAAGCTCCAGGGCCTGCAGGACCTCCTCGGCATTGGTAAGAATGAAGTCGTGCATTCGCAGAGACTCCTCCTCGTCGTTGCGGCAGAGGACCACCTGTTCGACCTTATTGAACTGGTGGATCCTGTAGAGTCCCCTGGTGTCCCGCCCGGCCGCTCCCGCCTCCCTGCGATAGCAGGTCGAATAACCCGCGTAGAGCATCGGCAGGTCTGCCTCATCGAGGA
This sequence comes from Planctomycetota bacterium, assembly GCA_022451445.1. Taxonomy (GTDB): domain Bacteria; phylum Planctomycetota; class UBA8108; order UBA8108; family UBA8108; genus UBA8108. The sequence continues at coordinate 7,284 of JAKUSY010000116.1, read as the reverse complement.
TCTCGCCGCCGTGATAGGCGGTCACCGGGACCTCCGACGTGCCAATGAGGTATTTTCCATCTCTCTCGCAGGCGTAGGCCTGCTCCTCGCCTCCGGGAAAATACGCCGTGCCGACCATGGGCTCGCGACGCACCAGGGTCGGCACCAGCATGGGAGAAAAGCCCTTCTCGACGAGTCGCTCCAGGGTGAACTGCAATACGGCAAGCTCCAGCAGCGCCCCCTCGTTTTTGAGCATATAGGTGCGGGAGCCCGCCAGCTTGGCGGCACCCTTCATATCGATGAGGTCGAGCTCCTCGCCGAGAGCCAGGTGGTCCTTGAAAGGAAAACCGAACTCCGGGAGCTCTCCCACCTCCCGCATGAGAACATTGTCCTCATCGGTCTCACCATCAGGCACGTCCTCTGCCGGAATATTCGGCACCAGCAGCATGAGCTCGTTGAGCTCCTCCTCGAGCGGGCCGAGCTTCTTCTCGTAGCCCTTGATACGATCGGCCAGCTCCCCCATCTCGCCGATACGCGCCTGCTTCTCTTCTCCAGCGAGGGCCGCGATTTCCTTGCCGACCTTTTTCTGGGCAGCGCGAAGCTCTTCGCTCTCAAACAGCAGCTTCTTCCTCTGGTCATCGAGCTCGAGAATGCGATCGACCGGCTCATCGCAAGGGGTGTGCTTCTTCCGGCCGGCCGCCTTGACCAGGTCGGGATTCTCTCGAAGAGCTTTTATATTGAGCATGGAACCCAAAAATTCATCGACGAATAAGTCGGCGAGCATTCTGGCACCGCGGCACCGGATTGCAAGGGGGAAAGTCCGGGCGGGCCCGGCTCACCTCAACCACCGATGAAATACTACCCGCTTCCACCTCCGGCCCGGCCCGTTCTTTTTCCTCAATAATTTCTTAGAGGCATTCCCATCCGGATCTACAATGTTCTACGAGTTGGAACAGGGGGTCGAAGCCAGGACCGTAAAGCAGAGCCCGGCACCTGCCTCCTGCTGGAAACAAAAAGAGAAAACACATCATTCGAAGGGAGCCCTGTAGCGAAAGGCCGGAGAACGGCCGGACGGGGCGACAGCCCTTCGAGGGAGTTCGATTTTTTGCGAATGGAATCAAGGGTCAGGTCCCTGGAAGCCCGAAGACTGCACGCGGCCGGCATGGCGCTGCGGGCAGGATCCTCCGGAAGCGAAGCTCTCCTCCACGATGGCGCCTGGAGCCTTCAGCTGCTCCACCGCGAGGTCATCGATTGCATAGCCCGCTATCTCAGCGGAGCGATGAGCCGCCGGGAGCTCCACCGCAAGACGGTGAAGCTCATACGCGAACGCCGCCCGCAGAGCGGACAGCCGGACATGCTGCCCCCGGCCATGACGGCCCTCGGGCTCGCAGCGTTGCTCTCCGCGCCCTCCCTGTCCCTGGACGGCCAGGAGCTCGACCGCTGCCTTCGATACGTACTCTCGGCAATCGGGTGCCGCCGCCCCCTGCCGGTTGGGAAGCTGCTCCGCTCCGTAGCCGACAGCAGCGGGCAGCTCGACCTCTCCGTACAGGAGACTCCCTGCGCTCTGCACGATGAGAGCGCCATTGAGATCCTGGTGCAGTGGGCTGACCTGGCCATAGATGCCCCGGTCGCCGGCTTCCGGTTGATTCCCCTCTCCATATTTACACGCGACTTCTTCCGCGATACGGTCCTCGGCGGAGACGATCACACGACCGACCTCTCCCGCTACCATCGCGAAAATGACAAGGCTCCCAGCCTGCGTGAAAAATATCCCGAGCTCACGGAATCGCTCCCCTTTCAATACTATGTCGATGAATCGGGCCTGTCTGAGATAGTCCTCGATACCAGGCACCTCGGCTGGGGAGAACAATTCCAGGCCGCCCGCCTCTTCGCTCTCTACAGCGGCCTGGAATGCGCCGCGCTCGAAGGCATTCCCCTGCTGAAGCGGTGCTGAGCAAAGGGACCCTCTCCACGCTGCCCGGCGCCGGGAAGATCGGCCTTCCTCCCCTGGTGATGATGATTTTTTTCCTGTCGGCCTGCTCCCCCAGGTCGCTCTCATCGCAGGCTCCAGAGCGCCCCGCGTCAGCAGACGAGTGGTACCTGATCCACATCAGGGGCAAGCCGGCCGGCTACGGCTCCCAGCGCAAGATCGTCGGCGAAAATGGCGACATCGAGACCACATCCTTCACCAGGATGGTGATGAAACGCGGCGTGGAGAAGACCATAGTCGAAATGCGGCTGGAGCTCCGCGAAAGCGCGGCGGGTAAGATCCTCGGTTTCAGAAAAGAAGAAAAAACGGCCCGGGAGGGAGTCACCACGGTCGGCAAGGTCATCGAGCCGGACCGGCTGGAGCTCGAGATCACCTCCGGTAGCTCGCCCCCCCGAAAGCGGACAACCTCCTTCGATCCGGCGGCACGGGGATTTCAACACATCTCGGAAAAAATCAACTCGGCCCTGAAGAGAGAGGGTGACCGGGTGGAGCTGGTCGTCTTCATGCCGGATCTGTCACGTTGCATGAAGCAGATCAGCACGGTCTCCGCCCTCGAAGGAGAGCTCAGGCGTATCGAGAACCGCCTCGAGATCTCCCCGGGAAACAGCCTCGTGAGTACCGATTGGGTTAATGAAGAAGGAAAAGTCGTCAGGTCGAGAATGCCGTATCTCGGCCTCGAGACCGTGCTCTCAAGCCGAGCGGAGATCCTGGGAACCGATTTCAGCTCGCCGCCGGAGATCTTCATCTCGAGCGCCATCCCCCTGGGGCGCTTCCTCGGCTGGAAGCGGGAGGAGATTCTCTATGAGCTCAGGCTCCGCGACAGGAAGCAGCCGATGGAGCTCAGGGAATCCGGGGCCGCCGGGCAGAAGCTCACCGCCACGGGAGAGAAAGGCACCTGGCGGCTGAAGGTGAATACTGTCCGAAACCCGGCAGCCCGTGATCTTCCCTTCGCTCCCAACCCGCTGCCGAAGCGCTACCTCTCCCCAACCACCTACCTGCAATCCGATGATGCCCGGCTCATCGAGCTCACGAAAAAAGTAGCGGGGAAGGAGAAGAACAGCCTCAAGGTGGCCCAGGCGCTGGAAAAGTGGGTCTACAATTACGTGCGCAAACACAACCTCGGCACCGCCTTCGCCACCGCGAAAGAAGTTCTCGAGACCCGGCAGGGAGACTGCACCGAGCACGCTGTGCTGCTTGCGGCGATGTGCCGGGCTGCCGGGATCCCCTCCCGGGTCGTTGCCGGCCTCGTCTACTACCGCAGGAACTTCGTCGGTCATATGTGGACAGAGGCCTATACGGGAAAATGGATCCCGCTGGACGCGACGATTGGAAAAGGAAAGGTGGAGGCGGATCACATCGCGCTGGCGGTGTCAGCCCTTGACAATACCGCCGTCTCCGAGCTGTTCATTGGTCTCATTCCCTTTCTCGGCAATATGGAAATCGAGGTCCTGGAGACGAGGTGAGCGCGGAAAGAGTCAAACTTTCCAATTCGCTGGATGATTATGATTACCCGCTCCCCCCGGGTCTCATCGCCCAGCACCCTCCCGAGAGACGGTCGGATTCCAGGCTGCTCGTCCTTGACCGCTCCCGCCGGCGGCTCGAGCACCGCACCTTCAGTGAGCTCGCGGAATACCTCCGGGACGGAGACGTCCTGGTGCTCAACGAGACCAGGGTCCTGCCCGCGCGACTGAGAGCGCGCAAGGAGAGCGGCGGCAAGGTCGAGGTGCTCCTCCTGGAGCCCGTGGAGCTGGAGGGCCGTGAAGCCTGGCAGGTGCTGCTCAGGCCGGGTAAGGCCTTCGCCGAGGGACGGTCTCTCCTGCTCGAGAAGGACCCCGGACTCAGCATCCTCTGCCAGCGGCGCCAGGAGCAGACCTTCATCGTCTCCTTCTTTAGAGAAGGAACCCCGCTTGACGCCGCGGAGGTGCGGAAAATGGCCGAACGGATCGGCGAGATCCCGCTTCCGCCCTACATCAACCGCGAAAGCGATGAACGCGAATCCCCCCGGGACGCCGAACGCTACCAGACCGTCTACGCGCGGGTTCAGGGCTCGGCAGCCGCTCCGACCGCCGGCCTCCATCTCGAACCTGGAGCGCTAGAAGGACTCGAGGCCGCCGGGATCGAGTTCCTCCGGCTCACCCTCCACATCGGCATCGACACCTTCAAGCCCCTCTCGAGGAAAGCTATCGAGTCAGGAGAGCTCCACGGTGAGCTGGTCGAGATCGCCGCCGAGACAGCCCGCAGGCTTCTTGCCGCCCGCGAGGAGGGCAGGAGAATCATCGCTGTGGGAACAACCACGGTCCGCGCCCTCGAAAGCTTCGCCGCCAGCGGATTCCCCGGCCCCTTCCGGCAGAGAACGCGCCTGTTCATCCGGCCGCCGTGGGAGTTCCAGATCACCGATGGTCTCATAACCAACTTTCACCTGCCCCGAAGCAGCCTGCTGATGCTGGTAAGCAGTCTCGCGGGTCGTGAGCGCATCCTCGCCGCCTACAAGGAGGCCATCAGCCGCCAATACCGTTTCTTCAGCTATGGCGATGCGATGCTCATACTCTGAACCATGAACACGAATCGATCATCAGATGCCGATCACGGCGAAACACGGGCGCTGAGTTGCTGGTATTGCGACCGACCCATGAGCCAGGACTATATGCTGAGGGACGGAATCCTGCGGCCCCGGACGGAGAGGGATGGAGGCCCCTACCACCTGTACTCCTGCACCTGCTGCAACCGCCAGAACCAATGCGAAAAAACGCCGCGGGGACGCTGGTTCAGTTCGCCCGGCTCCCAGCCGACCCTGCTCGACTACATCCTCGGGCGCTTCGTAGGACAGCCCCAGGATTTTCTCAAAACCATGAGCTGGTACGCGGCGAACGAAGAGCGACGCAGGTATTTCTTCGAACATGATGCCGACTACCACTACAGCGGCGGCTGGCTCAAAAGAATCCTCCGGGGCTCTCGCTTGCGGAGGGACACCCGGCCGCCGAAAACATCCGGAGAGAAGCCCCGCGCCGAGCGCCGGGAGAGACACGACAGCGAGCGACCCGGAAAGGCCGAGGTGAAGAGCACCGGCATCCTGGCCCCCTGGCAGATCCTGGGCGTCGAGGCCAATGCGAGCCGGGAGGAAATACGCAAGGCCTTCCACAAGCTGGCTGTCCAATACCACCCCGACAAGGTCCATCATCTGGGAGAAGACTTTCAGAAGGTCGCCCACGCGAAATTCATGGAACTGCAGAGAGCCTACGAGCGCCTGATCCGCCAATCTTCATGAACCGCCGGATGTAGCAGGATAGTTCTGGACCTTGATGCCCCGGGCGGCTAATTATCTCTTTCCATCAAGAACCCAGTTTCACAATGAGGAGAAGAGGCGCATGCCTTCCCCAATTACCGTCGCCGTCACAGGCGGGGCCGGACAGATCGGCTACAGCCTGTTGTTTTCCATCGCACAGGGAGCGGTCTTCGGACCCGATCAGCCGGTGCGCCTGAAGGTGCTCGAGATCCCCCCTGCCATGAAGGTCGTGGAGGGCGTCGCCCTCGAGCTCGAGGACTGCGCGTTCGGCCTTCTTGACGGACTTGACCTGAGTGACGATCCGGACACCGCCTTCAGCGATGCGAACTGGGCCCTGCTCGTGGGATCGAAACCCCGCGGTCCGGGAATGGAACGCGGCGACCTGATCAGGGAAAACGGCCCCATCTTCGTGAGCCAGGGCAAGGCGCTCGAAAAGGCCGCCGCTGACATCAGGGTTCTTGTCGTCGGCAATCCCTGCAATACCAACTGCCTCATCGCCCGCCGTAACGCCCCCGGGATACCCGATGACAGGTGGTTCGCCATGACGCGGCTCGACCATAATCGCGCAGTCAACCAGCTCGCCGGGAAAGCCGGAGTGGATGTGAACTCCGTCGCGAGGGTCACGATCTGGGGAAACCACAGCGCGACCCAATACCCCGACTACCACCACGCCCTCATCAATGGAGAACCCGCGACCTCGGTTATCGATGACGAGGCCTGGCTGCAGGAAGAATTCATCGGCAGGGTGCAGAAGCGCGGAGCGGAGGTGATCGAGGCGCGCGGGAAATCGTCAGCCGCCTCGGCAGCCAATGCCATCTGCGACCATGTAAGGACCTTCCACCATGGGACCGCCGAAAACGACTGGGCCTCGGCCGCCGTCGTCTCGGATGGAAGCTACGGTATCACCGAGGGTCTCCTGGCATCCTTTCCGATCCAGGCGAGCTCGAACGGCTGGGAGATCGTACAGGATCTCGAGATCAACGAGTTCTCACGCGGGAAAATTGACGCCAGTATAGAGGAGCTCGAGCGGGAACGCGACGTGGTGGTCGACCTGCTTTGACCAGCTTCATCGGACTCGACCTTCAGCCCGAACGCGCCAGCGCCGCGGCCCTCGAACGCGATCTCAGCGTCGTGGCCAGGTCCGGCGCCGCCGTGGCCGGGGGATACGAAGAGACCGGCAGCGGTGTGAGGTGCGTACCCGCCGCCGAGTGGATCCGGGCCGGCGGCTTCGCCCTCCAGGAGCTCTATGGCGAGCTGCCCCTGAAGTCGCGGAAGCTCTGGGGGGTCGGCCTGAGTGGCCCGGATGGCTGGATCGCCCTCGACCCGGAATTCGAGCCCCTCTGTGATGTGCGCCTGCCTCCGGTCGGCGGACTCCTCGACGACCTCGATGGCTGGCTGGAACGGAACTCGCGCCTGCGGGCCCGGATCTCCCTGGTGCTCTCGCCCAAGGACCTCTTCCGTTTCATGATGAGCGGAGCGATGGCCGCCGACACCACCAGCGTCTGCGCGGCGGGACTCCTCGCCGCGGGCAAGCGCGACTGGGACCGCAAGAGACTCGAGGAGGCCGACCTGCCGACGCGATGGTTCCCCCCCGTCTTCCAGAGCTCCGCGGCGACCAGCCGTCTCCACCAGGAGGGGATGCGCCAGTCCGGACTTCCCGGCAGCCCCTGGCTGGTGGCGGGCTCAACCTCCCGACTGGCCTCCATGGTCGCCAGCGCCGATCTGCGCTCACAAAAGCTCTGGCTCCCCGCCGACGAGGGCCCTCCCGTCTACGCCATCGGAGCCGCCCGGGACATCAGCGCCCCGGTCATCCCTCCCGGCTACCGGCTGAGCGAATCACCCATCGATGACCATCTCCTCCTGCTGCGGAAGGTCCCCTGCCCCCCGGGCTCCGGGAGCGGGGAAATACAAGCCGAGCTCGCCAGCTGCGGCTACGAGGTGTCCGGGGTGGAGACCCTGCGGGCGGACGCGGAGCTGGGAGCCGCGGCTCTTGCCGCCATCGGCTCGGGCATCATGAAGTCCTGGGACCGCT
>JAKUSY010000115.1 GCA_022451445.1 Planctomycetota bacterium | reverse complement strand
ACCGGCCGCGATTCCCTCGCTCAGGAGTCTCGCCGTGAATCCCGCGGTCCTGGATGGCTGTCCCGGTTTCGGATCCGTCGCGCTCGCGCTGGATGTGGATGGAGCCCGGCTCGATGTCTGGGTGACTGTCTACCGGGCGCCTCGTTCCTATACCCGAGAGGATGTCGTCGAGGTTCAGCTGCCTTCGAGCCTTCCCTTGATGGGGATGCTCGCCCGGGCCTTCGTCATCCGGGATGGGGTGCGCTGGGCCGGCCCCGGCGAGTTTACCCTGCGCGCCTTCCGCAACGGGCGAATCGATCTCGCCCAGGCCGAAGCGGTCGCCCAGGTCATCAGCGCCACCGAGGAGGTGGAGTTGAGGGCGGCGCGACGTGGTCTCTCGGGAGAGCTGGGAGCGGTCGTGCGGGCTGTGGCAGATCGTCTTACCGGGACGCTCGCCTTGATGGAGGCCTGTATCGATTTCGCAGATGAAGACATCCCCGAGTTCTCCGGCGGGCGGCTGTCCGGGGAGGTCGAAGAGATCGTCGCGGCCGTCGACCGGCTCAAGCGCTCGACCTCTCTTCGACTGGCGGGTGAGGGCTCTTTTCACTGTGTCCTCGCAGGTCTCCCCAACGCGGGCAAATCGAGTCTTCTCAACGCCCTGCTGGGGCGCCGTGAAGCTCTCGTGTCCGAGCTCGCGGGTACGACCCGGGACCCGGTGCGCGGGACGACCCGTGAAGGCGCGCTCAGTGTGACCTGGGTCGACCTGGCGGGCGGCTACCCGCGGCCCGGGGAGCGGCTGGTCTCGGGTCTCGACAGGAGGATGAACCCGGAGACCAGGGCCGCGGTAGAACGTCTTACAAGCCTGGAGCTGGAGCATGCCGATGGGGTGCTCTGGCTGGTCGATGCGGCCGGCGAATACCCGGAGAGCCTCGAGGCTTTTGAATCCCTCGAGGCGGTGGTCAAGCTGCTGGTCTTCAATAAGGTAGATCTCCTGGATGCCCCGGCGAGAGCTTCTCTCGCCGGGCGTTATCCCGCGGCGCTGTTGACGTCCGCTCTCGATGGGACGGGACTAGATGAGCTGCGCGCGGCTGTCGGTAAATGCCCGGCAGCCGCTTCGCGCCAGGGCTCGCTGGCGGGGGAGCCCGCGAGATTCCTGGTCAGCTCGCACCAGGAGGCGGCTCTTCAGCTGAGCCGGGAGGCTCTTGACAGGGCCCTGGATGTCCTCGATTCCGGGGCGGGACTCGAGCTTGCGGCGGCGGATTTACGCGATGCATTACGAAGCCTCGAGGATCTCATAGGCGAGGTGACGCCGGATGACGTCCTCGACAGGGTTTTTGCGGGTTTTTGCGTAGGGAAATAAGCCCAAAAAGGCCTTGTCCCGATAACACTAACCCTTGCACCACTGATGGTTGTGTGTTAATTAATGGACCCGTCCCAGAGGTAGCGGGACTGAAGAGAAGAAAAAAGAAAAGAAGTCTCGAAGAAAGAAGAGAGAGAAGAAGAGAAGGCAGTGAAAAACCCTCCAATTGGTGGAGGGGCTGCAGGTTGGTCCGCGTGGCGTGCCGCCGTCTGTCGATGGTCGCGTTTGCGCCTTCGGTGCAGGATGTTTGCGCGGTCTCTACTAGAGGAGCTTAGTCTATATGAAGTGTCCCTTCTGCAAACAGGACAACGACAGGGTTGTCGATTCCCGCGTAATAGGCGAGGGCCGCTCTATTCGCAGGAGGCGTAAATGCCTCAGCTGCGACAAGAGGTTTACGACCTATGAGCGTATCGAGGCCGCGCCCCGGCTTGTGGTCAAGCAGGATCAGCGGCGTGAGCATTTCAACAGGGACAAGATTCTCCAGGGGCTTCGCTTCGCCTGCAAGAAGCGGCCCATCTCGGAGGAGCAGCTCGAGGCCATCGCCAGCCGGGTGGAGGCCGAGGTGTTTGAAAAATACGACAACGAGGTCAGCACCCGCTCGGTTGGAGAGCACGTGAGCGAGATCCTCAAGGATATCGACCAGGTCGCCTATGTACGTTTCGCATCGGTGTACCGGGAATTTACCGACGTGGAGCAATTTGGCCAGGCCATCGAGCCTCTTCGGCGTTCTTCCGCCGGCAGCGCGGAGCCCGTGCTCTCAGATCAAAAAGATGAAGTCCTGGGCTGAGTGGTATTGAGCATTGCCCCCTAATTGTGTGACACTGTTGCGGGTTTCGACTCTTAGACGATCCACCGCCGAGAATACAGCAGGGCAGGTGCGGGCCCTGGAGAATATCATGAGTAAAATCCGCGAAGCGAGAAAGCGCGACAGCAGGGTTGTCCCTTTCGAGCTCAATAAGATCTCCGAGGCCATCCACCGGGCGCAGCTCTCGGTAGGTCCAGGCGACAGGACCTACGCCCGGGAGCTTGCCGAGGTCGTTGAGCACTTTCTGTGTACGGAAGTCGCTGGCGGTCGCGACGATGGAATACCTCATATAGAAGAGATCCAGGACGTGGTGGAGAAGGTTCTCATGGCGAGGCCGGACTGCGGCGAGGTGGCCAAGTCTTATATCCTCTACCGCAGGAAGCGCGAGCTGTTGCGGGAGACGCTCGAAGTCCGCAGGGAAAAGAAAACCCTGCCCGATGGTGGAGGGCGGAGCTCAGCGAGGCATGGCGGACTTCCCTCGGTAGAGAAAACCGATGCGGGAGTCTCCACCTGGAAGAAGGCGAGCATCACGGCGGCCCTGATCAGGGAGGCGGATCTCGACCCCTCCCTGGCGGAGGAAATCGCCGCAAGCGTAGAGGCGAAGGTGCTGAGGACGGGAATCCTGCTGATCTCGACTTCATTGATCAGGGAGCTGGTGGACAACGAGCTCTTTGAGCGCGGCTATGACGCCAAGCTGAAGAAACAGGCGCCCCTGAGCCTGCCGAAATACGATATGGAGGAGCTTATCCACGGTGGTGGGGCAGGGGGCAGGGCTCCCCGTGAGGCAGAGCGCCGCATCGCCCGGGAAATTCTCCTTCAGTATTCGCTCGATGAGGTGTTCTCTCCCGAGGTCGCGCGAGCCCATCGAAGTGGAAGATTCTACGTCCACAGCCTGAGGGATCCGCTGCGCTGCTACAGGATCCGGACAGCCCTCGACGAAGCTGTCGCCGGAGGATTGACAGGTCTCCAGGTGCTGGTCTCGAGGGAGGTTCGCCTGACCTGCGGCACCTCGTCGGTGATGCCTCCGGGCGTGCTCTCGCCGGGGGCTGTTTTCGAGATGGATTTCTCGGATACCGGCGGCCTGGAAATTCTCGGCAAGTTGCTCGAGGTCGCGCGCCGGGCAGAGACCGCGCCCTCCTGTATCATCAGGCTCTCATCCTTTGCCGCGGAGGAATTTTATCCTCTCGCCGGCCGGCTCCTGGAGCTTGCCGCCGCCGGGGCGGCTGTCGAGCTTCTGCCCCCGGTCTGTGGGGATTTTCCCGGCGGCGCAGCGCCCCTCATCGTGGCCGGTAAGGTGACGCTCAACCTCCCCCGGGCGGCCTATCGATCCGCGCGGAAGGCGGGAGCAAGCATAGAGAATGAGCTGGATGAGATTGTCGACCTCGCCGTAAAGGGACTCCTGGAGAGGACCAGCTTCATCTCGAGGCTCTGCTCTGATGTGGATAGCCCCCTTGCCGGCCTCCGGGGTCTCAGCGGTCCTGGGGTTGGGGGAATTGAACAGGAATGGGCCGGGATTGTCGGTGTGGTCGGCCTGAACGAATGCGTCAGCTACCTCAGCGGTTCCCAGCTGCACGAAGCTCCCGAGGCTATGGACAAGGGACTCGAGCTCATCGAGCGGCTCGCTGAAAAGTTGAGGGCGGAGCAGGGCCGCCTCGGACTGAAGCTGGTATTGGAAGAGAGCCGCAACAGGGGAGAGCTCCGGCGGCTGCAGGAGCTCGATGGGCGCCTGTACCCCGAGTTCGTCTCAGGACTTGTCGAGGCGGGTCACCTGTATACCGATGGAGTGCGCGCCCGCGAGCGGGACCCCCTGGATGCCATTGAATTCGATGTTCCCCTCTTGAGGAGTGTCGTTCCACGCGGAGGAGTCGTGGGGGCGGGACTCGACCTGTGCGAATTGGACCAGCGGCAGCTCTCGGAGTTTGTCGCGGAGGCGCTGGAGCTTTCTTCGGCCCAGAAAAAGCGGCGGCTGGAGAGAGCAGAGGAGCCCTCGATCGAAGAATTGAAGAAGTCAAAAAAGTCGGCCCCGGAGGGAGATGGTGCCAGGTGGACCATTCCAGGGCCCCAGGGAAGTGAAGAGAGACGGTAGAAGGTGCATCTCAAGAAGCTCGAGCTCGTAGGCTTCAAATCGTTCGCGGATCGAACAAGCCTCGATTTCAAACCCGGGATCACGGGCATCGTCGGCCCCAACGGCTGTGGCAAGTCGAATATCGTCGATGCTTTCAAGTGGATCCTCGGCAGCCAGTCAGCCAAGGGGCTGAGGGGCACCGAGATGATGGATGTCATCTTCGGTGGAACCCAGAATCGCAAGCCGCTGGGCTATGCCGAGGTCACCGTCGTCTTTGACAATACGGATCACTATTTTGAGCTCGACTTTACGGAAGTCGCCATCACCCGGAGGCTGTTCAGAAGCGGTGAGAGCGAATATCTCATCAACAAGCAGCGCTGCCGCCTCAAGGACATCAAGAGTCTCTTTCTCGACACCGGGTTTGGAGCGACATCCTATTCGATTCTCGAGCAGGGCAAGATCGACGTGCTTCTGCAGGCAACCAATTCCGACAGGCGGGTGGTCTTCGAGGAGGCGGCGGGAATCTCGAAGTACAGGGTCCGCATGGCGGAGAGCCTGAGAGCCCTGCTGCGGGTCGAGGACAACCTCGACAGGCTCCAGGATCTGATCGATGAGGTCGCCAAGCGGGTTCGGCGTGTCAAGACCCAGGCCAGCAAGGCCAGGCGGTACAGGGCCTACGCGGAGCGTATCAAGGAGCTGCGGGTTCGTATCGCTCTCGATGCCTACAAGGGGTCCATGGACGAAGGGTCCAGGCTCTCCAGCAGCCTGGACAATGTGCTCGGCAGGATCAGTGGGCTGGAGGATGAGCTCAGCAGCCTGGCCGCTTCGATAGAATCCAAGCGAAGCGAGCGCGAGCAGCTGCGCGAAAAGCTCCAGGAATCACGGGACAAGGTGGAAGCCGAGCGCATCGCCCGGGAGAGGACCAGTGAGAAGATAGACCAGGCAGACAAGAGGTTTATCGAGCTTGTCGAAGAAGAGAGGGCCAGGGAGCAGGAGCTCGAGCAGACTGTCGGGAGCCTCCGGGTCATGGAGGGCCAGGTAGAGGGAGAGAGTGAGAAGCTCGGGCGGTTGGATTCCGAGGTTGGGCGCTGCAGCGCATCCCTTGCGGAGGCGAAGGAAAATCTGAAGATTCTCAGGGGCCGCCAGGCTGAAACGCAGAGCCTGCTCGATACCCGCAGGGAGGGGCTGGTGGAAGGGCTCCAGGAGAGGGCTGCGAGCTACAATCACCTGATTCAGACGGCGGCCGATTTGAAGGCCCTGGAAAAAAGGAAGACGCACTTCGATGGAGTGATCGCCCGGCAGAAGGAGGCGCTGGAGCGCTGCTCTGCCGGCGGCAGGGGTCTCGATGAGAAAACGGATGAGAGCAATGTGAACCTCGAGCAGGTGGAGTCCGAGCGCGAAAAGGTGTCCCATGCCATGGGGATATTTGAAGCTCGAATCGAGGAGCAGGAGGAGAAGCTCAGGGAGCGTCGGGATGGGCTGAACCGTGAGGCCTCACGCTTCGAGGCGCTCAACTCCCTGCAGGACAGCTCAGCGGTATTTTCCCGTCGGTCAGGAGAATTTGATTGCTTTGCGCAGGTACATGGCCAGGGAGGCTCTGTTATAAGCGCTGAAGAGGCCTACGCCCGGGCTCTTGATACGGCGCTGGGAAAGATGCGCCACGCGGTCGTCGTGGGGGGGCAGGAGGGCGCTCTCGAGCTCCTCGCTCATGTTCGCCGTGAAGATGGAGAGTCTGCGGGTATCATCGCTCTCGATCGTATCGAGGCGCCCGGTGTCCACGCGCTGCCCGGGGCGGAAGGGGTCATTGGGCCTCTCAGGGATTTTGTGGAGGTCCAGCCCGGCTTCGAAGAGGTCGCCGATCGTCTTCTTGCGAACGTGGTGCTCGTCGATGATATCGCCGCGGCTTTTTCGCTTTCACGCAATGGGGCCGGCAATTGCAGGCTCGTGACTCTCGCAGGAGAATTGCTCGAGCCGTGGGGGGGGCTCGCGGTCCCCGGAGAACGTACCGGCGGGGCCGCCGATGCCGCTGAGCTCGATCGGCTCAGCAGGTCGGTCAGGGCTCGCCAGGAGGAGTGCGATGAGCTCGCCCGCTCTGTCGAGGAGCTGCGTCGAAAGCTGGGCCAACTCCGGCTGGCGCTGAAGAGCAAGGACAGGTCCTCCGATGACGCCAGGCGCCGGGTCCTTGTCTGCGAGGGAGAGGTCGGCCAGGCAGCCCGCGAGGTTGAAAAGCTCGAGCGCGAGCTCGGTGTCAGTGTCCATGAGAGAGAAGAGGTGCTCAAGGAGATCTCTCGCAAGACGGCCATCGATTCCGATTACTCCAGCGAGGTCGCTCGCCTTGATTCAGAGTGCGCTGAAGCCGAGACCCTGGTCGAGCGGCTCGACAAGGAGCTGGAGTCCATGACGGTCCGAACCGAGGCGGGAAAGGAGTCGGTCTCGGAGGCCAGGCTGGCGATGGGAAAGGTCGAGAATGAGACCGGCAATCTCAGGGAGTTCTTCGAGAGGCAGGTGAGGAACCTGGAAGACCAGAAGGCCCGTTGCGAAAGCCTGCGGGAGTCAATTCACCTGGGCCAGGAGAGGCTCTGCCGGACCCGCCGGGAGCAGGTGGATTCACGCGCCCTGCTGCTGGAGCTGGGTGAAAGGGAGACCGGCATGGCTGAGCAATTCAAAGATCTCGAGCAGCTGGAGCAGACTCTCTCCAGGGGAGAGGACGAGATCCGCCAGCAATGCGAGGGGGTTCGTTCGAAAATTTCCGAATATTCAGAGCAGAAGCAGTCCCTCCACCTCAAAGGCCAGGAGGAACGTCACCGCGGGGATTCGGCGCTTGATCGAATCGAGGAGGAGTACGGCCTCGATCTCAATTCCCTGGTGGAGAGCGCCGGGGATTGGGCTGAGGAGGAGGAGCCCGCGGAGGAGAGCGCGGGAGCCGCGCCGGTCGATGAGCCTGGGGAGCTCAGCGATGAGGAGCGCTTTCTGAAGCCCATACCCGGCTGGGATTGCGATGCGGCGCAGGAGGAGCTGAACGATGTCCTTGGGAAGATGCGGCGGCTCGGCAACGTCAACCTCGAGGCCCTCGATGAACTCGAGGAGCTCGAGGAACGCTATAAGTTTCAGATGGAACAGAAGACGGACCTCGAAGACGCCGCAAATAAGCTCCATGCCATCATCGCGGAGCTGAACGCGAAGTGCAGGCAGCTTTTCCAGGAGACCTTCGACTCGGTACAGAAGAACTTCAAAGAGCTCTTTCGGAAGTGCTTCGGCGGTGGACGAGCCGAGCTCGTACTCGAGGAGGGGATGGACATACTCGAGGCGGGTATCGATATCGTCGCCCGCCCGCCCGGCAAGAAGCTCCGCACCCTGGCGCTGATGTCCGGCGGCGAGAAAACGATGACCACCATCGCCCTGCTGCTGGCCATCTTCAAGTCCAAGCCCAGTCCATTCTGTATCCTGGACGAGGTGGATGCGCCCCTCGATGATGCCAACGTGGGTAGGTTCACGGTCCTGCTGGACGATTTCCTGAAGAATACCCAGTTCATCATCATCACCCACAATAAGGTGACGATGGGGTATGCCGATACTCTCTACGGCATCACCATGCAGGAACGCGGGGTCTCCAAGCAGGTCTCTGTTTCACTGGAGTCTTACGATCCGGACAAGATGAAGGCGATGGCCGCCAGCAACTCGGCCTGAGTTTCCCGGATCGCCTGAACTTCCGAAAACAAACTGCCTCCGTCCTGTCCTGAGGGGGGGTATTCCCGGATGGTTGCGAAGGCGCCTTGAGGGCCCTCCAGGGGCTCCCAGGGCCATTTTTATCGGTGGTCCTGGGCCGGTTTGACGGTGCCTGAAAGAGGCAATATACTTCTATGGCAGTGGGCGCTGGGGTTTTTCAATCGCTGACAGGCGGGTTGGCGGATGGGGTTTGTGCAGGGCGAGTGGCCCGGGCAGTGTCTCCATCCGGACGGAACCTGTTGATTTTGCGGATGTTGACCATGTCAGGACAGTTGAATTCCAGCGCTCCCGGTCCCTTCGGGCTGAACAGGAAACCCGCTGCGGGGTGTCTTCCCCCGTCGCGGTGGAATGCCCTTGGTGAAAAGAGAAACCAGTGCCGGCCGCCGGCCGGCCGGTACGGTTTTATGTTCAGGGCCCTCGAGCTGGGGCCAGCCACCCCTCATTCGAATAATCCGGGAGGGGGTGCTC
>JAKUSY010000114.1:4818-8412 GCA_022451445.1 Planctomycetota bacterium | reverse complement strand
AGGGGGATCCCCGGATCCATCCTGAAGGCGGAGGAGTTATCCACGACAACCGCCCCTGAGTCGACGGCGGCGGGAGCGTAGTCGCGCGAGATGGAGGCGCCGGCGGAGAAGAGGGCGAGATCGATGCCCGAGAAGGAATCCTCTCCGAACACCTCTACCGGAAGCTCTTATCCCCGGAACCGGACCGTCTTCCCCGCGGACCGATCCGATGCTAGCGGGCGGATGCTGCTGAGGGGGAAATCACGCACCTCCAGCACATCGAGCATCTCCTGCCCAACAGCGCCGGTCACGCCAACGACTGCTACGCTTTTCAAGCTCATGATTGTTCCTTATCCCGGAGCTTCCCCTTCCGCTTGTCACGCCGGTCCTTGAGAATCGTGAAGACCGTCATCAGGGGAATCCCCAGGCAGAAAAACGCGACGAGCAGGATAATCAGGAGCTCTGGAAAGCTGACGAAAAACACCGGCCCTCCTCTCCGATGCCTGCATCGGGGTGAATGCCTCCGCAAGTGAAACGGCTTAGATTAACGGCAGCCATCGGCGGAAGCAACAGAATCCGATTTCCCGCGCGGCCCAAACACGTTGATTATCGGCAGCTACGACTCCCGCGCTCCATCAGCGGCGTCCCTGTAGCTGAGCGCCTCGAGGACCTCGGCCTCAGCTACCCCCGCCTTGCCGGCGAGATCGGCCACCGTCCTGGCCACGCGCAGGGCTCTCACGAACCCCCTGCCCGAGAGCGTCAACCGCCTCGAGGCGCGCCGCAGGGCGTCAAGGCCGGCTTTCGAGAAACGGCCGCCCTCGATCAACCGAGATGCGCTGATATCAGAATTGACCAGGTCTTTCCCCCACCGCCTGGACTGGAGCTCCCTGGCGGCGGCCACCTGGACCCGGAGAGTCCGCGAATCAAGCCCGGCGGAACGCGGCCCGGGCTCGATCCAGCTGCCCGGCTCGAGGGCCGCCACCCGGCAATGGAGATCGAGCCGATCCGCCAGCGGGCCCGAGATTTTTCTCGAATAGCTCTCCACCTGGCGCTGGCCGCAGGTACAGGGACGCCGCGGATGTCCCAGGTAGCCGCAGGGGCAGGGGTTCATCGCCGCCACCAGGAGGAAGTCGGAGGGAAAGGTAACCGACCCGCTTGCCCGGCAGATGGTGATCCGGCGCTCTTCGATCGGCTCCCGCAGGGCCTCGAGGGTCCTGCGGGAAAACTCGGGGAGCTCATCGAGAAAGAGCACACCCCTGTGAGCCCGGCTGACCTCCCCAGGCACGGGACGGCTTCCGCCCCCGACCATACCGCTGTGGCTGACCGTATGGTGAGGAGAACGAAAAGGCGGAAGCAGGGAGAACTCGCAGCCTGTCTCTCCCTCGGCCGCGCTCCTGATGCGGATCGTCTCGATCGCCTCGCGCCTGCTCAGCCGCGGCAGGATTCCCCCGAGACGACGCGCCAGCATCGTCTTGCCGATCCCGGGCGGCCCGCTCAGCAGGATGTTGTGCCGGCCCGCGGCGGCGACCAGGAAGGCCCGCTTGGTAGCCTCCTGGCCGACAACCTCGCTGTAATCCGGACAATCTTCATATTTCGGTTCGCTCTCGACGATGGCGCTGGGTCCGCGCTCGCCGCGAAGCACCTCGACCGCCTGGCGCAGATGTTCAACCCCGTACACCTCGAGCTCACCGGCGAGGCCGGCCTCCCGGGCGTTGGCGGCGGCCACGACATACTCCCTGGCGCCCCGTCCCGCCAGGCAGTCGGCGACCAGCAGCGCGCCCCGCACCGGGCGCACCTCCCCCTGCAGGCCCAGCTCGCCCTGGAACCCCCTCCTCGCCAGACGGTCCCCCAGGCCCGGCGCCCTCACGCTGCCGCTGGCGATCAGGATTCCAAGGGCGATCGCCAGGTCGAACCCCGCGCCCTCCTTCTGGCGGGCCGCCGGGGCGAGGTTGACCAGTATCTTCAGGGTGGGAAAACGAAAACCCGAGTTGCGAACCGCGGCCCGTATCCGGTCGCGGCTCTCACAGGTCGATTTCCCCGGCAGGCCGACGATATTGAAGCTCCCGTCACCCCGGCGGCAGAGATCGACCTGCACCTCGACCGGCCTTCCCTCCACCCCGAGGTAATCTCCGCTCCCGAGACAGACAAGACGCCTCGAAACTCCTGCCCCGACCCCATCTCCGCCACTCTTCCCGCTCTCACTCCTGTCCATCACAGCGCAGCTCCTCCCCGATTACGGGCCCAGAGGGAAGACTCACGGCGGCGACCAGGCGGCGATGAGATTCTGTGGGCAGAAAGAGAAGATGAAAGCCGAATTCTTTGCCATCGCACGGAGGTAGCGGTGTTAGGATGAGATCTCGCGGCTGGGCGGCTCGGGCCAGGCCGCGGGAGCGACTGAGAACGCAGTTGATGGACCTCCTCTTCAAATGAACGATCGGACAGCAAGAACTTACCGCCTGGCCGCCGCCGTCGGTCTCCTCCTGCTTATCCAGTCGCCCGGCGCCTTCCTCGAGGCCGAGGACGACAAGGGAGCCTCGACCAGGGTCGCCCGCATGGTCTCGATGCTCCAGGCGCGCCAGGGAGACAGCTTCTGGTCGCTGGTTTCGAGAATCGAGGAAATCGGCAAGCCGGCGATCCCCGCCCTCAAGGCCAGGCTGGCGGCAGAGAGCGGAAAAACCCGGCTCGGCTGCGCCAAGGCGCTGCTGGGCCTCGGTGATTCCGCCGCACGCAGAGAGGCCCTCGCGGTGCTTGGAGACCTCGCCGAAAAATCAATCGAGAAGAGCGTGAAGATCGACGCCATCGGCGTATACGGCCAGGTCGCGGACCCGGACGAGATCATCGGCCGCCTCGAAGGCCAGCTCGCCTCCGAGACCGATCCGACGATCCTGATCTCGCTGGCCGTCTGTCTATGGGATGTAGACAATCTCTCCGCCGCCCGGGACAAGCTCCTCGATCTCCTGGGCTCTCGGGATCCGACCGTCAGCCAGGAGGCCGCGCTCGCCCTGGCCGAATCCGGCAACTACGATGACGGCCGGGTCAAGAACACCCTCCGGCGTCTTCGCAACGAGCCGACCCCGCGCGGGCGCCGGGCCAAACTGCTCTACCGGCTCATGAAGCTCGAGACGCAGCTCGACGAGAAGCTGTTCAAGGGTTCCGCCGTACCGGCGGGAACGGACATGAAGAAGCTGCTGGAGAAAAAAGAGACGCGGATCAGCGACCTCGAGGCGCGGCTCGAAAAGCTGGGGATTGTCGGTCCCGGAGCGGGCACCCAGGCCCGTGGCGACAAGCTCCTCGAGGAGATCATCGCCAAGGTCCAGAAGCTCTATGTCGACAAGGACAAGACCACCCGGGAGCGCCTCATCCGAGCCGCGGTCAAGGGCATGGTCAGCTCCCTCGATGACCACTCCATCTTCATGGAGGCCGAGGAATCCAAGAGCTTCGATGAAGGCATCAAGGGCCGCTACCCGGGAATCGGGGCACAGATTACCAAGCCGGCGGGCGGCCCGCTCGAGGTCCTGCGACCGATCTACGGCGGCCCGGCCTACAAGGCGGGCATCCTCTCCGGCGACCTCATCATCGAGGTCGGCGACCAGCCCACCGCCAAGCTCGAGATGG
>JAKUSY010000114.1:0-4775 GCA_022451445.1 Planctomycetota bacterium | reverse complement strand
CCCGAGGGAACCGAGGTCAAGCTCAAGATCCTGCGCAGGGGCTTGAGCGAGGCGAAGATCTTCCAGTTCAGGCGGGCGACCATCAAGATCTCCTCGGTGCTCTACGACGCCCTCCCCGGCAAGATCGGCTACATCAGGCTCCACCAATTCGGCGGCTCGAGCGCCGAGGAATTCACCGAGGCGCTCGACGAACTCGAGAAGAAGGGCATCGAAGGCCTCATCATCGACTTCCGCAATAATCCCGGCGGCTATCTCCCTGTAGCGGAGAAAATCGCTGACCTCTTCGTACGGGGCAAGCTGCCCATCGTCACCCAGAAGGGCCTCAAAGAAGACGGGGACCCGGAGCGCTCAACCTACCCCACCGAGAAGGCGCGCACAGGCTATCCCATCGTCTGCCTGGTGAACGAGTACAGCGCCAGCGCCTCGGAGGTGGTGAGCGGGTGCCTGCAGGACTACGCGCGGGCGACCCTCGTCGGCCGGCGCACCTACGGCAAGGGAAGCGTACAGAGACTCATCGGGGTCGACAGCGAGAAGGGCTCCACGTTGAAGATCACGGTTCAGTACTGGTACCTCCCGCTTGGGCGCTGCATCAACACGATCCGGGACAAGAAAGGCCTGGTCAGGAAAAAAGGCGGCGTCGAGCCGGACATCGAGGTCAAGCAGGAACTGCTGCCCCTGTGGAGGCTGGAAGAGAGGCGGGCGCTGAGGGACAGCGAGGCCCTCCTCGAATATACCGAGAATCATCTCGAGGCGCTGCGGCCGATCGCGGTCCTCGGTGACCGGGGCGACGCCTCGCGCTACCCCGAGCTGGAGAAGACCATCTCCTCGCTCAACACCAGGGGAACCGAGGCAGATGTCCGCCAGGTAATCGGCGGCATCCTCCGGCGAAAGCTCGAGGATGAGCGAGGCCGGCAGTTCGCCTACGATCTCCAGGAGGACATCCAACTCCAGCAGGGGATCCTGAACCTCCTCGAGTCGATGAGCAAAAAGCCCGCTGAGATCGCGGAGTACTCCTGGATCAAGCCGCTGCCGGCTCCAGGAAAGAAAGAGGAGAAGTAGGGTCGGCCGGCCGGCCGCACCTCACTTCGTGGGAATCCTGTTTGAGGGCTTCAACTCGCTGCGGGGTACGTAGGATACGCGCCACTGGTTCTTCTCGCGCGAATAGCAGAAAACCGGGGCTATGTCGAAGGCCTCCTCAAAATTGTAGAGATCCTCGAAATCCTCCAGCCGGTCGCCATCCTGCTTGCCCATCAGGTCGTACTCGACGAGGTTGAAGACCATCCGCCCGAAATCGCCGGTATTCTTCACGCCCCAGGCCTCCAGCACGGTCTGCGCGAGGCAGCCGAACTGGTCGATGCTGTAGCGCTTCACTCCCTCCAGGAGCTCCTGCCCCTTGACGTGCTGGCTGCAACCGGAGCCCTTGCTGACCACGTTCTTGAGGGTGAAGTCCAGCGCCTCGTAGATGAAGTTATAAGCTTCCGCATCGAATCTCCTGTCGTTGCGCAGCAATGTTCTGAACTTCTCGGCGGCTGTCATTGACGCTCTCGGGCTGGCTGATACTTGCCGGAGCCACGCGGCTCCGGGACCGTATTCATGATTTCGGCCGCCTGAGAGCAGAAATTAAGGGGTAAATCCCCAGATGGGCAGGAAGGCACTCCCCCGGGAGGAAAAGATGTTTCCGGTAATCATCGGGATTGCTGATTAACGGATGTTGGAGGGGCTGAGGAGTCCCCCCACCGGCCGCGCCCGCTTCAGCGCCTGCTCCATGATGAGATCGGCCTGGACATTGCCATCGAGCGCCCTGCGCAACTCCAGGATGTCCTCCTGGAAAGCGCTGAGGGTGTCCAGGACGGACACCTCGGCCTCCTCCATCCCCGAGCGGGACCAATCAAGCAGCAAGCCGAGAATCCTCTGCACCCGCTCACGGTCATTCTCCGCCTCGGGGATCATCTCGGAGATGATCCCCGAGGGATCCCCGCTCCCCCAGCCCTCGAGAATCAGCTTTTCCAGGAGCGGCCCCGCCTCGTCTTCCGCCAGGCCGGCTTCGCAGCCCGAGCCAAGGTAGAGCCTATGGCAGCGCGAAACGACGGTGGGAAGAAGATTCCCGGTGGAGGCGGCCGTGAGCATGATGATGAAATCCCCCGCCGGCTCCTCCAGGGTCTTGAGGATGGCGTTCATCGCAGGATTGCTCATGCGCTCGGCCCCCTCGATGATCGCGATGAACGTATGGTCCCGGCGGTAGTGGCTGCGCTCTGAGACCTCGCGGATGGTATCGATGTCGATGATCTTCTTTCCCTCGGGCGGCCCGTATTCCGTAACCCCCGGGTGATTGCCGTGCTCGATGCTCCGGCACTGCCGGCAGTCGCAGCCGCCACGAGCTCCGTTTTCACAGAACAGGGTCCTGGCGAAATCGAGACAGAGACGGGTCTTGCCGGTTCCCGGCGCTCCCACCAGCAGGTAGGCATGCGACAGGCGCCCGCTCTCCCGGGCCTTGCGGAGATACTCGTGGGCCTGGTCGTGACTGGGAAGTGGTTGAGAAATCATCTCGCGCTGGCTGCGCCCCTCAGGACTGCTTCTGCGGCAGGGCCTTGATGACCTGCTCGTGTACCTGTTCTACCGAACCGCTGCCGTCGATCAAGGCGAAGCTGTCGGAAAAATCGGCGACCAGCCCGGCGAAACCCTCGCGGACCTCGCGCTGGAAATCGAGGCCGCGCCTCTCCATGCGATCGCCCTCATCGAGACTGGAGTGAGAGACCGCAGGGTCGAGATCGATCAGGAAGGTGAGCTCCGGCAGCAGCCCCCCGGTCGCGACGCGCCCGATAGAGAGAACCTCCTCGATCCCCAGCCCGCCTACGATCCCCTGGTAGACGACGCTCGACCACAGGAAGCGGTCGGAGATCACCACCTTCCCGGCCTCGAGCGCCGGCCGAATGACCCTGGAGCAGAGCTGCGCCCGCGCTGCCATGAAGAGCAGCACCTCGGCCTCGGGGCCCATGTCGCCGCTATCGGGGTCGAGCAGTATCCCGCGGAGCTTCTCGCCGAGCTCGGTCCCACCGGGCTCACGACAGATCAACACCTCGCGCCCCTGGCGCTCGAGGTATTCGGCCAGCAGTTGAACCTGTGTCGACTTCCCCGCTCCATCCGCGCCCTCAAAAGCGAGAAACATACTGACCTCCCGGATCACCTGGCTCCCGAGCGCGCCCGGGGCGTTCTACTCGGCGGCCTTGAAGATCGAGCGGGGATCGAGCCTTGGAAATTTGAAGATCCTCCGTTTGCGCCGGATGATTTTCCGAATCTCGCTGACCTGGCTCTGCGCGGCGGCCGCGCCCTCGCTCACCAACGAATCCAACTCATTGAAGTCGGACCAGTAAATCTGCCCTACTTCCGGCCGGATAACAATGTCGGCCTTGGAAATTTCCTGCGCGTTGAGGCGTGAGCAGGCGATCGACTCGGACCTGAGAAGAACATCCAGGCCGCGGGGAAAATCCTCCTCCTTCTCGATCCGGTTCATGATGTCGACCGCGATCAGAACATCCGGCTTGAACTCTTTCAAGGCGGCGCTCACCGGCACCGGGCAGACGATCCCGCTGTCGGTCAGGAGCCGATCATTGTATTCAACCGGCGGGAAAAACCCGGGGATCGCGCACCCGGCGATGACCGCCTGTCGAATCGATTTCCTGGTGATGAGCACATCGTCGCCTGTCTTCAGGTCCAGGGCGGGGATCGCGAAGGGGATCTTCGTATCCTTGAAATCCAGGTCGGGCAGGAGACTGTATATCATTCCCGACATCTTTTCGCCCGGAAGTATCGACTGCTTGCGCAGGAGATTGCTGAAGACGTAGCCCTTTCGAACACCGTTGATGACGTTCTGCACGAGGCCGGGTTGCGGCCCACTCGGATCCGGAATGAGCGCGCTGAAGCTGTCCTTCTCGAATTCCTCGCCTTTGAAATAATCGAGCGCCCGGCGGGTGATCTCCATGGCATCGGGCTCGAGGGCGTAGGCGGCGCCAACGATCGAGCCGGCGCTGGTGCCGACGAGGTAGTCGATCGGGATCCCCTCGCGCTCGAGAACCTGCAATACGCCGAGGTGGGAGAGGCCTCTCACTCCCCCGGCACCGAGCACCAGGCATATCTTGCAGCGTCGCGCCATGGGCTATCCTTTGACTACCTCTTCTCCTACCTTGCCGGCCGCTCTCAGGTCCACGATCCGCTTCTCCTTGAGCTGGGTCTCCATGCCCAGGAGCTCGAGGATCCGCTCCAGGGAAATGATGTTGATATCGCTCAGGCTCACCTCGGTAACCTGGCGGAGCCTGTTGCCGATCGACTCGGAGATCCTGCCGTGATCCTCACCGGCACACTGCGAGGCGAGCGCCAGGTTGAGGTTGATCTCATCGACGCCGTAGGGATCGTCGTCTTTCTTGCGGATCACCAGCTG
Source organism: Planctomycetota bacterium (assembly GCA_022451445.1). Lineage (GTDB taxonomy): Bacteria > Planctomycetota > UBA8108 > UBA8108 > UBA8108 > UBA8108. The sequence continues at coordinate 340 of JAKUSY010000114.1, read as the reverse complement.
CCACTCCTCGACGCGCTCATCGTTGTCGAGCTCTTCCTTGAAGAGGTTGAGGTTCACCAGGGTTCCCTTGAGCTTCGAGAGCTGGAAGTCCTTCATATTGGACACCCGCTCGAGATGGCTCGACATGCGCTGCACCGTGCGTCCGCAGCCCGGGCATTTCTCCCAGGTCATGCCGCCGACGATGATGTCGCCGGTGCGGTAGCGCAGGATGGTGCTGCCGCGCCCGTCGAGGCAGGTATAGACCAGCTCGCCTGTCTCGCCCTCACCCATCTGCTTGCCGGTATCGGGATCAACAATCTCGACGATCTCCATGTCCGGATAGAGGTGAAATCCCGATTCG
>JAKUSY010000113.1:1270-8412 GCA_022451445.1 Planctomycetota bacterium | reverse complement strand
ATTTATTTCACACCGCCAACGCGGCGTAATTCTCGTTGTTCTACTGTTTCAGCCATGACAAACAATTCCGAAAAGCCTTGTTCATTAAATTTAAAAGGAGAATCCGATTTCCTGAATTTCAATCACCCTCCTCGAAGGCAGCTGCCGGCCGCCCGGAAGGTCGCTCTACGGAGCAGCTCTCTGAACACCAGAGCCTGCTCCACTCTAGGGGCTTATAAGAAGCGCGGCATTTCACCGTCGATGTGAAGCGCCGAAAACCTCTTGATAGCCCCCTTTGGGGAGCTCCCGACCATCATCTGTAAACTCCTCCTGGACCAGAAGACCTTTAAAAACTCAACACTTACGACTTCCGGTTTCTCTTGACTTCCCTTTCGCTGCCCCCAGCGTCGGCTAAAAAACGCGCCGAAAGAGTACTATAACAAGACCCTTACATGATTTCAACTTGCGTAAAAAAAAATCTCCCGAGCGCCTCCCCAAACAGACCGTCCCCCGCCATCAATTCCGGGGCAAAGTTGACTCCCGGGCCGCCGAGATGGATATTGGCATGCAGCAACTCTTCCTTTCGGATCGACTGAGCATGCCTTTATTCAACTCGGTACTTGCCAGGAGCCTGACCCTTCTGCCGAAGTGGGCCGCCCATCCCTTCGCCAGGCCCTATGTCGCGGGTGAAAGCGCCACCGAGGCGCTCGATGTCGTCAAGAGCCTGAACGCGGGCGGCTTCGCGGTAACTCTCGACATCCTTGGAGAACATGTCGAGTCCGCAGGAGAAGCACGAGCGGTCCGCGACGCCTACAGCAAGCTCTACGATCTGCTCGGCGAACGCTCCCTCGACTGCAATATCTCGCTGAAGCTCACCCATCTCGGCCTCGGCGTCGAGCGGAAGCTGGCCCGTGAGAACCTGCTCCATCTCGCCGCGAAGGCCCGAGAGCATGGCAACTTCCTGCGGATCGACATGGAGAGCTCGCGCTATACAGACGAGACCATCGCTCTCTACCGAGAATGCAGGGAGTCCTGCGAAGACACAGGGATGGTCCTGCAGGCCCGACTCCGGCGCACCCTCTCCGACATCGAGGCTCTCCGGGGGCCAGGCTTCAACTGCAGGATCTGTAAGGGGATCTACCTCGAATCCGAGGAGGTCTCCTTCACCGGGGCCGCGGAGATTCGCGAGAATTTCAGCCGTGCTGTCCGGGCAATCCTCGACGGCGGGGGCTACGCGGCCATCGCCACCCACGACACGGAGGTCATCGATTCCCTGGAGGCCTGGCTCATCGAGAACGGGGTTCCGCCGGGACGTTTTGAATTCCAGGTCCTCCACGGGGTGCCGATGGCCGGACGGCTCGAGAAGCTCCGCGAGCGGGGCTACAGGGTCAGGGTCTATGTCCCGTTCGGAGAGGACTGGTTCGACTACTCCATTCGCCGCCTGCGCGAGAACCCCCGCATCCTCGGCTACGTCCTGAAGAACCTCTTTCGCCGCAGGCGCGGACCGGCGCGGGCTGCGGCGCCACCGGCGAAGGATCCCCAGTGGCAGGATGACGAGACGGTGCACGCCTGAGCCATAACGGCGCCGCGCGAGACTCCCTACCTGCCGGCGGCGGCAGGCTTCTCCTTGCGGCCCACGAGGTACTCCACGAGACCGATGAAATCTTCTGTCGTCATCGCCTTCTCGAGCCCGAGAGGCATGAAGGTCTTCTTCTGCGGAATCTTCAGGACGATGGAAGAGGCGGCAACGGGAACGACCTTGCCTCCCTGCTGGCGCAGCATCACCTTGCCAGCCTTCTCGGAATCGATGAGCCCGGTGAGGAACTGACCCTTCCTGGTCTGCAGCAGCACACCGAGGTATTTCTTATCGACCACGGCGTTGGGATCGAGAATCGACTGCAGGATCTGCTCCTTGCGGAGACGAATACCGACATCGGAGAGGTTCGGCCCGAAATTGACGCCCCGGTCGCCGACCTGGTGACACAAAACGCAGTTCTTCTCAAAAACCAGCTTTCCCTTGCCGGCATCCCCCTTCATCTTCAGCAGTTCGCTCACCGGGGGAAGCGCCTGGGCCTTCGTTGCGACTGATCCCGCCGACGCCGGGCCAACCGCCCTGAAGATCCCCAACTCGTCGATCGACCAGAACTTCCCCGGCCGATGCCCTGTCTGGGTAATCCTGATGTAGCGTGCGCTTACCGGAGCGAAGGCGATCTCCGTCTCGGGATAACTTCCGCTGCCGCTGGCGAGCACCTCGCTCCATTTTTTACCGTTCTCAGAGACCCGGACCTCGTAGCCGACCGGGTGATCCTCCCTGGAGCCGGCTGAATCCAGGCTGAGCCCGCGGAACAGCCGGGCCCTCGACAGCTCTACCTGGAACCACATGCCGGGCTGCATGGGCGTAGTGGTAGCCCAGCGCGTAGCCGGGTTCCCGTCAATCGCCGAGCGGGCCGCGTTCCCCCCATGGCTGGCGGTCAGCTTCCACTTCGAAGAGCCCCCCAGCCGCGGATCAAACTTCAACAGTTCGGCAAGCGTCCAGGGAGCCGTCCGCCCGACGCCGGCGCTGCGGGCCGAGGCGACATCATCGGTCGAGACATAGGACGCCTTGTTCGACCACGTATTCCTGACGTAGTTGAGGGCCGCAGAGATCCAGGCATCGTCATTCGAGCCCATCGGTACCATCTGCTCCCTGTACTCCTTGCCGTCCACAGGCCCCTGCAGTCCATGGAGGAGAATACGGATCGCCCGGCTCTTCTTGTCGGTGACCCGCGGCGAGCCGGCCAGCGGCGGGGCACGCATCTGCTTCGCGTCATCGGGCATGGGAACGCCCTTGCCATCCTGTCCATGGCAGGTCACGCAGAGGGTCGCGTAGACGACATGCCCCTGGGAGTAGGACCTGCCGAATTCCTCGTTCGCCTTGCGCAGGGCTTCCTCGCGTCGCCGCAGCTCGCGCTGCTGGACCAGCCGGGCCGTAAAACCGCGAAGGACAGAGCGGACGGCATCGCTTTTTTCATGCCGATTAAGCGCCGCCTCGGCCAGGCCTTCAAGCTCGACCAGGGCGGTATACTGGGCCGAGAGGATGACCTGGATCGTCACGTTCGGATCCGCGTCCTTGACCAGCCCGGCCATGTCGCCAATCACGTCCTTGTCTTTCTCGACCAGCAGTGGCTCGCTGATGCGAATCGCGCCGGCCCGGACCTTCGCGTCCTTGTCGGAGAATTTCTCTCTCAGGAGCTCCTTGTCGATGACATCCATTCCCTCGAGGGTCCAGAGGGCGTGCAGGCGCGCCAGCGGCGTGGCGGCCGAACGCGCCATCTTCTTGAGAGCCGGTACCGCCGATTCGTCATGGCGAATAATGATCAGCTTCTGAGCCTCGTCTCTCCACCAGCCATTGGGGTGAGCGAGGTGGCCAACGAGCGTGCCGGTCTTCTCTTTGAGCATACGCGGCCTCGGGCCGGGCTTGAACCCGTCATGAACGACCCGGTAGATTCGCCCCTTGCCGATGTTCTTGTCCAGCCCATAGGCGGATACGACTCCCCTCAGATAGGAACCTCTCCTCACCCAATTGCCCTCCTGGATGATCCCGCGGTACATGTCGAGGATATACAGGCAGCCATCGGGGCCCGTCTTTGCCGCCAGCGGGCGGAAGTTCGGATCCTTCGTGACTATGAACTCCCTACCTTTGTAGGCGTTTTCCAGCACGGTCTTGCCGGCCACGTTGGTAATCTTCGCTCGCCGCACGAGACGCCCGACGGCCTCGGGAATGAAAAGATCCCCGCGCATGTCTTCAGGAAGCCTGTCGCCGCGAAAGACGCCCTGGCCGCCGCAGCCGGTAAAATTGTTCAGCGTATTGTTGCCCCGCACCCGACCGCGACCGCCCTGGACAACAGGAACGTCGTCGATCGGGAAGACCTCCCGGAAGCCCGGCGCCAGTTCTCCACCCATTCGGATCCGGCCGTAGATCATCGGCTGCTGGAAATCCATCGCCGGCTGCTCGCCGCCGGCGGTCGAATAGTAGAGCTTACCGACATCGTCATGGGTGAGCCCCCACTGGCCTGAGCCGGCGGGAAGACGGTGGCGCTCAACCTGCCCCCTGGTGAACCGGTAGCGATGATTTGAATAGGTGGTGTAGATCCAATTGTCGATGTTCCAGAGCAAGCCGCTGGGCTGATGCTCGAGGTTGCCCCCCCGCCCGCCGCCCTTGTGCCAGAGCTTCTTCTCATCGGCGACGCCATCACCGTCATGGTCAGTGTAGGCCCAGAGATCGAGAGTGTTGGTCTCGCGAATGATGACCTTCTTCTCCAGCGGCAGGATCATTCGCGGCAGGACGAGCTTATCGACAAAGACCGTGTGCTTGTCCATGCGGCCATCCCCGTCGGTGTCCTCCATGCGCACCACCCGCGAGATCGGACGAAACTGGTCTCGCCCATCGATATCCTGCATATAGGTGCGCATCTCGGCGACGTACATGCGTCCGTTACCGTCCCAGGCCAGGGCGACCGGCTCCTCGATCATCGGCTCGCAGGCCACCAGCTCCATCCTGTACCCATCGGCCACCACGAAGGACTTGAGGGCGGCCTCGGGAGACAGCATCGGGACCTTATAGGGCTTGAGCTTGTCCGCCGCGGTCGCCTGCAGGCACAACAGAAGACCAACGCCAATACAAATCGCAGAACAGGGGGTTCCCCGGAGGAGCTTCATCTTTTCACCTCGTTTCATAGTTTGTTTCCCACCGCAGGTGCGCCCATTCTCTCCAGATCTTCCCTCCAGGACAAATCATTCCCATGCAACTTTGAATCGGTCCAGTTAAACAACCCGGCCCAGCTCCTCCCGGGTTAGGATGTGGATTCCCGTTCGGGCCAACGATACCCCAAACCATACCAGGAGAAAATCATGTCCAGCGAACACGGAAAAAGGAAGCTCACCCGCCGGCAGCTGATCGGCTCGACCCTGGCCGCCACCGGAGCGCTCGCCGCCGGCGAGGCCATCCTGCCCGGCTTCGCAGCCGAGCTCGATGCCGCCAGCCCTGCCGCCCTCGAGGAAGAGAATAAGGTGATCCTCTTCCAGGGAGACTCGATCACCGACGCGGGGCGCAACCGGCGCCATGCCGGCCCCAACAACCCGGGCGCCATGGGGCGCGGGTACCCCTTCCTGATCGGTTCCTGGCTGCTGGCCACCAAGAACGACCCGGAGCTGAAGGTCTACAACCGCGGGATCTCCGGCCACAAGGTGCCCGACCTGCAGAAGCGCTGGCAGAAAGACACCATCGACCTGAAGCCCGGCATCCTGAGTATCCTCGTCGGCGTCAATGACATCTGGCACAAGCTGAACGGGCGCTACGAAGGCACCGTCGCGGACTACGAGAAGGGCTTCAACGAATTGCTCGAGCAGACCCGCAAGGCGCTGCCCGAGACGCGCATCGTGATCTGCGAGCCCTTCGTGCTGCGCTGTGGAGCGGTCAACGACAAGTGGTTCCCCGAGTTTGACGAGCGTCGCGCCGCCGCCAAACGCGTCGCCGAGAAGGCGGAGGCGACCTGGGTGCCCTTCCAGGAGACCTTCGACAATGCGGTAAACGACGCGCCGGCGAAATACTGGGCCGGCGACGGGGTGCACCCCTCGATGGCAGGACATATGCGGATGACGATAGCCTGGCTCAGGGCCATCAGAGACTGAGGCTCTTTCAGGCGCCCGGCAACACGGAGATCAGCAGTTGGTGTAGGACTCGCAGAGGAGCCCATCATCATCGCCTTCGGGATCCGCCTCGCAGCCGCCGCCGACCGTAGCCGGACCGGGGGGCGCGTCGCCACCGAAGAGGAAGACAAGGACGTTGATCGCATCGCTGAGGCCCAGCCGGCCGTTGTTGTCCGCGTCGGCGGCATCCATGCAGGCCGGGGCGGGGCCACCGAGGAACATCCAGGTCAGGAAGTTGATCGCGTCGGTCACCTCCAGCGCGCCGCTGTCATTCACGTCGCCGCGGCGAAAAGCGACAAAGGGGACCTCCAGCCTGCCGTGAACGACGGTCTGAGGACTGCCGCCGCCGCCGCCGTCGCCGCCGACCTCGATCACCACCCCGACCGTAGGACTCTCAGGCAGGGTCCGAAGCTCGTCGGCGACGAACCTGACCATGGTTCCCGTACCGGGGACCGTGCCGACGCGATAGGTGAGCTTGGCTATGGAGTTGAGCCGTCCGGCCGGCAGATGCGCCGGGGCGACAAAGGACAGGATGACAGCGGAGATGAATCCCGCCTCGGAGCCCTCCGCCTCGCCGACGACCGCTGAATGATTGTAGAAAGGCTCAACGACATATTCAGCCGCATCGGTTCCGCAGAGAAAGCCGATCCTCTCCTCTCCGCACTCGTTCCCGAGCAGCGTCAACGCCGCGGGATCGTGCCGCAGGCCATAAAACCAGCCCATCACCATATCTGAGCGGGTGTCGAGGAATACGGTGGCCGCAAGCTCCCCCTCTTCGCCATCGAGGACGAGTACCGACTCCCCGTTCTCATCCCATCTGAAAACAAAGCTGTCGGGAACGCAGGAGTCTTCACCTTCACAGAAGATCTCGGCATGGTCCTGGGCGAAGCTCGACGCGCAAGCGCCTGAAATCACCAGGAAAACCAGCAGGCAGAGACCACGTGCGATCGAGGCGCGAGGGGAGTTCAACAAAGGACTGAATTCTTGTGGTTTCATACTAAATATTAACAGGAAACTTCCAAACTCGCATGGAAAGCCAGTTTAGCCGTATTTCGGGCGTTGAATAATAATTTTTTCGGACCTTGTTCGACTTACCCTCTTTTGCCCTCAGAATACCGGGACCCCTCGAGAACGCGGTGTTGAGTAAATCTTAGGGTGCCGGCCGCAGGCGCCCCGTAATGTCGTTTTACACCAGAGGAGTGAAGACATGCTGTTTCGAGGAGCTGTTGGAGTATTGGTGGTCCCCTTTTTGTGCGGTTGCGTTTCCTACGAGGAATACCGCGGCATCCAGGATGAACTTTCAAGGTCAAAGAGGAACAATAACGACCTGACAACCCAATACCAGAGAGATCTGCTCTACCGCCAGAAAACACGCAAGGAGATCTCTTCGCGGGAGGGAGAGTTCCAGACGGAGATGGAAGAGCTCAAAAAGCAACTCCTGGTGATGGAGAGCAAAGAGGAAGAGCTGGAAAAGG
>JAKUSY010000113.1:0-1260 GCA_022451445.1 Planctomycetota bacterium | reverse complement strand
TGCCGGGCCAGGCGTCCGGCCTCCCGTATTTTCTCCGGGTCGAAGGCTTCCATGCCCCTGAGTCCCGCGACGTAGTGGCCCGACTGGGACTCCAGGCCGAACTGGAAGATCTCAAGGAGCAGCTCTTGCTGGTAGAGAGCAAAAAAGAAAAGGTGGAAACGGCCGATGGCAGGAGCTTCGAAAAAGAAGACCTCCCCGCCGGGGCGAAGATCGAATCGGGCGGCATCAGCCTGGGCTCCAACCTGCTGTTCAGGTCAGGCCAGGCGAGGCTGAAAACACATCAGTTTCCATCCCTGGACCAGGTGGCCAGGCTGCTGAAGGGGAAATACTCCTCCTACGAGGTGCTCATCGAGGGCCACACCGACAACGAACCGCTCAAGAGCACCAGGCAGCTGTTTGAATACAACATAGTGCTCGGATACGAGAGGGCATCCAATGTCTTCAGGTACCTGAGCAAGAAACACGGCCTTGCCGAGAAACGCTTCCAGGTCATGAGCTACGGGATGTCCAGGCCGCTGAACCCGGCGAACGCCAGCACGGCCCAGGGCCGCAGCGAGAACCGCCGCGTCGTCTTCCGCCTGAAACGCAACATCCACTGAGGCCTCGTCCGGCCGCCGGCCTCATTCGCAGATTGACGCCGGCCGCTCACAGCCCAGCTCGTCGTCACTGGCATCTCTGCCGCAATCTCCTACCGGGTAGCCCGGGCTTGTTGGAGATGGCGGCTGGGGAGCCACGCCGCCTGTAAACAGCCAGCTGAAAATAATGATGGCATCGGTGATCTCGATATTCCCGGTGTCATTGGCATCGGCCGAATCCATGCAGACCGGCTCGGCGCCCCCAGAAAACAGGTAGAGCAGCGGCACCACCCCATCGGTCAGGTTGATGGCGCCATCGGAGTTCCCATCGCCTCGCACGAAGAGAGCGCCGGCCGGCTCCTGGCAGGGCACCGCCGCGGCGCAATCGGAATCATCGCAATCGATAAGACCATCGAGGTCATCATCAAGCTGGTTGCCGCAGATCTCGGCGCCCGTGCAGGCATTGTGCCGCGCGCAGTCCGAGTCATCGCAATCGACCATACCGTCAAGATCATCATCCTCACCGTTTTCGCAATCCTCGGCAGGGAGCTCGACGCCCAGGCCGAAGGCCATCCGGCAGACGCTGTCCTCCGCCGCGTCCTCGCACCGTCTGGAGTCATCCGCCACCACCGTCACCCGGAACCCCCCCTCCTCACGGACCACGAAGGAGATCCTGCCCGGCGCC
>JAKUSY010000112.1:6231-8417 GCA_022451445.1 Planctomycetota bacterium | reverse complement strand
AAGAAGCCGACCTCATACGACCCTCCCCTCTGCTGGCTACACCCGCGCTATGATCGCTCACCTGCCGAACAGCTCTGGGTGCCCAAGGGCAGCTGGGGCCCGCTGGGAGGGCGGCTGATCTCCCTGTCCTACGGAACCGGCGCCATCTCTCACATACTTCACGAGAAGGTGGGCGACCTGCTGCAGGGCGGCGCGACCAAGCTCGACATCCCGATCTTCCCCACAGGCATCATGCGTGGGCGGTTCCATCCCGGCGACGGGCACCTCTACCTCTGCGGACTCTTCGGCTGGGCCGGCAACAGGACCCAGGCCGGCGGCCTCTATCGCATCCGCCATACGGGCAAGCCTCTCAACCTGCCCCTCGACCTGCACGCCACCGAGAGAGGGCTTGTGCTCACCTTCTCGGATCCGCTCGAGCCCGAACGCGCGGCAAAAACAGGGAGCTATTCCATCGAGCGATGGAACTACCTCTGGCGCCAGCAATACGGCTCAAAGGACTATAAGCTCTCCGATGGCAAGATCGGGCGTGACAAGGTCCCCGTGAAATCGGCCGCTGTCTCGAAGGACGGCCGCTCCGTCTTTCTCGAAATAGAAGACATGCAGCCCTGCATGCAGATGCTCATCCGCTACCGGCTGAGCGGCGCCAACGGCGCCAAGATCTCACAGGAGATCTACAACACCATCCACAAGCTGGGAGATCACTCGAAGGTGGCGGCTCCTTTTGACTGAGGGCTGGCCTCAGGGGAAAAGATAGCGCGAGTTCTTCCTCGTCTCTCTCTTCCGGTAGCGCTCCAGCTCGGCCCGCATGACGGAAACCAGCGGGGCCGCACGGTGTTTCTTCTCCAGGATCCGGATCCACTTTTCGGTTACATCCGTGTAAACCGCGATATGGTTGCGCACCATCGCGCGGACCTTGTCGCGATACCCCGCCTGCGCGACCCCCGGCTGGTTGGCAAGGGCCCGGTCAATCCAGTCGAAGGCGTCCTCCTTGCGCAGGGCGGCATCGAAGAGCCCGGCGAGGGAGAGAGCATGCAGGGACCGCTCAGCCGCGTTCACGCTGCTGCGATAAGCCGCCTGCAAGGCCGTGACCCGGCCGGGATCGGGGACCCGGAAGAAAGCCAGCGCGCGGGCTCTTTCGCTCTCCAGCTCACCGATGGTCTCCACGTCCAGGGGAGGATTGAAATACTTCGAGAGGGAGGCGAAAGGGCTGGGGCGAAGGGCGCTGAAGGCTATCGGTGAAAGCGCGGGGCCGCGGTAGAGCCGCAGGAGGACCCGGTCGCCGCTGGAATAGCTCAGCTGCTGGGTGTCATCCCTGTAGATCATCGCGCCGCTGAGCGCCTTGATTTCTTCAGGCCCCATCACCATTGTTGAGAGCACGCCCTCGGGGCTGGCCATTTCATGGCGGCAGAGGGAGGTCCAGCGCGCGCCGGAGATCCTGTTCTCGCCGGCGAAGGTCCGGCAGCGGGCGCGAAGCTCCTCCTGTTCGAAGGTCGGCCGCGAGGGAAAGCTCAGCACCATGAAGTCATCACGGCCGACCTTCACTACGAAGGTAAAGGGAAAGACCGCCGCCTGGGTCTTCACGATGCCAAGGGTGTCGCCCGGCGTGATCCTGTAGAGCGGAAGCCACTGCATGAAGATGCCGCCCGGCCGCAGGATGCGCCGAACCCCCTGGTAAAACTCCAGCGAGTAGAGGCTGCAGACCCCGTCCGCCGTAGGCGGCGGCGGCTCCATGGAGATCGCGTCGTAGGAGCCGGGCGCCGCACGGTCAACATAATGCCTCCCATCGTCGAGATGCACCCTGACCCGGTCGTCCTCGCCAAGCCCGTGGTTGTATTTTCCGAACTCGCGCAGTGAAAGCTCGATCATCTCCTCGGAGATGTCGACCACGTCGAGGCGACCGTCGTCGGGCAGGTACATCAGCAGCGCCCCGAAGGACTGCCCGGAGCCCAGGCAGATCCCGAGGCAATCTCGGGGGAGCTCCCGGCCGGGATAAAAAAGAACGGGCACATGTCCCTGGATGGCCTGGGTTGACCAGCCTTTTTTATAGGTCACCGCCAACGAAACGTGCCCCGCCCCTACCTGGATGCTGTCGGGGCCATCAAATATCCAGGAGGTGGTCAGCGTCCCCTCGTTGATTACACGCAGCCTAGTATCACCGCGAGCGGGGTATTTCCCGTAACAATACT
>JAKUSY010000112.1:0-6221 GCA_022451445.1 Planctomycetota bacterium | reverse complement strand
TCTCGCGGGTAATATCCGGAGACCACCAGAAGTTGAGGGTGGCCGCCAGGCCCAACACGGGGAGGATGCAGGCCGCCCAGGAAAACGCCGGGCGCCAGGGCGACGGAGACGGCGCGGCGTGACGCCTCTGCTGCCTGCTGAGCGGGGCCTCCGGCTCCGGGGGCATCGTCCGTGCCTTGAAAAGACAGGCCGCCGCCAGCGCCAGCGAGCCGAAGCCCAGCAATGTGAGGGTTCCGTGAAGACCCAGCAGATGCAGGAAGACGTAGCCTGCGAGAAAGCCCCCGAGGCTCGAGCCGATCGTGTTCCAGAAAACGAGCCGGCCCGAGACCGGCCGCAGGGCCGCGGAGCTGCGGGTGGCGGCGGCGATCAGGGCCGGCAGGCCTGTACCCATCAGCGCCACCGGGATGAAAATACACAGGGCGATCTGAAAAAGCGGGGCGAAAAATACGGCATCGGCCTTCTCGCTCCAGAACATCATATAGCTGGTGGGGTTGAGGTGGTTGATCTCGAGAGTCTCGAGGGGGACGATGCGCGTGGAATTGTCGGGCAGGGTTAGCTGCTTGCCCTGCAGCTCCACGCTGAGCTCCGCGGCCCGCCACCAGGCGATCATGGTGAGGGCAAAGAGCGGCACCAGGCCCTGGAGCCCCCCGAGAATCTTCAGCGGCCTCCACCGCATCCTCAGCACCGGCGACAACAACAGGCTGCCCGCGGCTAACGCCAGCAGGTATACAGCCAGAAGCATTGCGGTAAAATAGACACTGGTGGTGTGAAAGAGGGAAAAATAGCGCGACCAGGCGATCTGCCAGGCGATTGCGATCAGCCCCGAGAGAAAGGCGGCCGCCGGGAAAAACCAGCCCAACCTGACCTCCTGAGGCTCCGTATGCGCGGGAGGCGTATGGCGAAAGAAGATGAACGCCGCCGCCGCGATCAGCAGATTGCCGAAACCACCGGCGATGCTGGTGCCGTTCATCCCGAGCGCCGGAATGGCAAAGTAGGCCGTACACAAGACCCCGGCCACTGCGCCCAGGATATTGACCCCGTAAAGAAGACTGGTTCGTGAACCGATGGCGCGGTCCTCGGCAACCAGTCCATCCAGCAAGAGAGGAAGCGTGCCTCCCATAAAGAACGTGGGCACAAGCACCAGGGCAAAGAGAAGACCGAAGCGAAGCGCGAAGAGCCCCCAGCCGAAGCCCGCCGCCAGGGGGTAGAGCGCCCCGTAGAGTTGCTCGAGAAGAGAGAAAAGAAAGGGGAAGGCCAGGGCGAAGGCGCCGATGATCAACTCGAAGATACCGTAGATAAACAGCGGCGAACGGCGCGAAGACCGCAGCCTTTTGCCGACGAAATAGCCCCCGAGGGCGATGCCGAGGAAAAACGAGGTCAACACTGTGGAGAGGGCGATCTGGCTGGCGCCGACCACCAGGGCGGCCTTCTTGATCCAGACCAGCTCGTAGCCGAGCCCCAGCGCGCCCGAGAAAAAAAATAGCACCGTAGCGCGGCCGAAAGTCTTTGGCCGGAGGCCGGTACCGCCGGAGGTTTCGAAAGAGGTGTCGTTTGCCACGCTGCCGCCTTTTTCACCCATCATGGAAATCCGTTCTTTGCCGCCAGCTCCTCTTTAATTTATCGGTCTGTCGGCCTCGGGTCTGAAAAAAATTGTCCGGAAGCCTCCGGAGGAGTTAGGATGCGGTCATGGCAGGAAAAATCGCGTTCTACGCAGGTTTGCTGGCGCTGTCGCTCACCCTCTCCACCGGGCGCCTTGCGGCAGAGGTGGTAAAAAAAGGCGGCGCACCGGCAAAAAACCCCGCCGGCGCCAAAAAAGCTCCGGCGGTGAAGAAGGCGCCCGCACAGCCTAGGCCGGCCGCCGAGGATCTCGCCCGGATCGAGCGCGTGAGGTTGCGCCTGGCGGACTGGGAAAAAAGCGCCGGCACGCTCTCGCTGCACGGCCTTGATCTCAAGGGCTTCCTTGCGCCCGACGCCGTGGCCTACAAGGCCGGCTCCGCCTATCTCCGGCTGCGCGGCAGCAAGCTCTCCCACGAGCAGGCCATCGCCAGGATCGCCGCCTCGCTTCCACGCTGGAAGCGCTACGAGGGGCAGAGCCTCTTCCTGCTCACCCTCGCCAATCCTCTCTACGTACAGGGAAAAAAGAAAAACCGCATCTTCACCCAATCGAAGGGTCTTGGCTACGAGACCCTTCTCATTCGAGACGCCCGGAGCCGGCGCCTCAAGGGAAAGCTCGCCGGGCTGCCGGCCAATCTTCGCATAGCATCCCTGCGCCTCAAAAAATTCTGGCAGACGGCGGACGGAGTCACCCGGCTTGTGCGGCCGGGAAGCCGAGGAGAATTATTGCGCAATCCCGGCTCCATCGGCCGCAAGGCGAAGCTTTCCAAGCCTTTCAAGGCCTGGGTGCTGGAGGCCGGCCCGGCGGAACTCGAGGTGCTCGTCAGGCGGTCCCAGGTTGAGAGCTCAAAGAGCAGGACCTTCAGGATTTCATTCGAGAACTGGAAGCGCTACGAGGGGCCCTGGAGCGATGATGTTCTCGACCTCAATGAAAACCGCCCCTGGCAGGAGCTGGACGCCCTGACGCTCGAGATTCGCCTGCCCCCAGGCGGACTCACGGTCAGCCACGCCCTCAAGGCCCTTCTCGAAGAGGCCGCTTCTCCCCGATAGAGCCTCTTGCCTGAAAACGCCCCAGGGCGTATCATGTGTCCGCTGGCTCCATAGCCTGTTTCGCCGTAACAGCGGAGCCAGTGAAGAGAAAAGAAAAGAGACGCTGTAAAGAAGTGGAGAAACGGCATGGCTGAAAACGGCTGCATCGGCACTGGTCCGTCCAGGCTGGGGCCCTATACGCTGCTTGAGAGCTGCGGCGAGGGCCCTCGGGGACAGGTCTTCAAGGCCGAATCGGACGGACGCTTCTATGCCCTGAAAATCTATCACTCAAAGACCTGGGCCCGCTGGGACGATCTCGAAAAGCTCTCCCCCTCCAGCGGGCTGAACCATCCCAACATCCTCCCCGTGGAGGGCCTGGGAAACTCTGACGGATGGAGCTACTCAGCGACGAAGTTCCTGCCCGGCGACTCTCTTGCAAAGGTGCTCTCCGGCCTGAGGGAAAAGCCCGCAAGGCCCGCCTCGCTCTGCCCCATCGGAGCGACCGACGAAGGAGAGCCACAGCCTGACCACTTCTTTCGCTGCGTGAGGATGCTCCAGAAGGTAGCGCGAGGTCTCCAGGTGGTCCATGAAGCCGGAATCGTGCACGGCCGCATCTCCCCGGGCAATCTCATGTTCTCGCCGTCGGGAATGCTCCTCCTTGGCGATTTCGGCGGTGGCGGACACTCCCTGGCGCAAGACATTCACTACCACGCCCCGGAAGAGCTCCAACCGGACAGCTGGCCGGCCCACAAGGGTTCCGACATCTACTCCCTCGGCGCGGTCCTCTACGAGATGCTGACCCTGAACACGCCCTACCATCACCCCGGGGCGGAAACGATCGACCCCGGCGCGACGCGCAAGGCGATCCTCGCCGGCCCCCCTCCGCCGCCGTCCGCCTTCTACAACGAAATACCTCCCTCCCTCGACGCCTGCGTCGCAAAGGCGCTGGCGCGCGATCCGGAAAACCGCTATTCGAGCGCGGGCGAAATGGCTGATGATCTCGAACGTTTTCTCTCCGGCGAATACCCTCTTGCCGCAATAGAGGCCCAGGCCCAGGCCCCCGCCAGGCCATCTCACGGGTTCCGGCTCTCCCACCGGCTCATCGCGGCATCCGTGCTGCTGCTGTTGACCGCGGGAGCCATCTGGTTCAGCCGCGAGGCAGGCAAACGGAGCTCGCTGGTTAACGGCGCCCTTGACGCGCTCTACAGGGGAGACCACGCCGCGGCGCGCTCGGAGGCGGGGCGGCTTCGATCTCTCGACCCGGCCAACCCAAGGGCAACGGCGCTCTCAGAGAGCATCGCCCGGACTCGGGCTTTTGATCATATGGTGCGGGCTCTCGAGGCCCTGTGCGATGGAGACCGCGAGGCGGCGCGCAATGCGGTGGGGGCGGCCAGCGATCTTCTCCCCCGCAACGATGCGCTGGAGTCGCTGGCCGACAGCCTGAAAGAAGACCCGGAGGAATAGTCCCGCTGTGATGACGGCGGAGACCTTCTTCCGTACAATCTCATCCATGAGCGATCCTTCCGTAAACGACGAAACCCCCCGACCGCTGGCGAAGAGAAACGCCTGGCTTCTCTTTCTGCTCATCGCCTGCGGTATTGCCGGCCTTGATCTCTGGAGCAAGAGCGCCGTTTTCGAGTTGCTGAATGTAAAGTGCGCCGGCCTGCCCGCGAGAATCATCGCGGCGCCGCGCGAAATGACGATTATCCCGGGTTTTTTCGACCTCCAGGCCAACTTCAATTACGGAGCCTTCAACGGCTGGTTCTCCGAGCACACCGGCCTGCTGGCCCTGCTCTCCTGTGCGGCATTGCTCGTGATCGGCTCCGTTCTCTGGTATTCACTCGGGCGCTCTCCCGCGCCATCAGCCTGGTTCGTGGCGGCCCTCGGCCTGCTCGCCGGCGGAACCGCCGGAAATCTCTACGACCGCTACTTTCTCGAGGCCGTACGCGACTGGATCAAGTGGTACGTAACCATCGACGGCAAGGAGCACATCTGGCCGAACTTCAACATCGCCGACAGCGGGATCTGCATCGGCGTGATACTGATTGTCCTGCTGGAGTTCTTCCGCAGGAGCCCGCCTGCAACGGAGGAGGCCCGGGACACCGCCTGAGACCTACTCCACCCAATCGGCAATGAATACGTTGGTCTCGCCCCGGCGGGCGTTGTAGCGGTTGGAGGCCCAGACCAGCTTCGATCCGTCCGGCGAAAACATGGGAAAGCCGTCAAAATCCTCGGAATGGGTTATGCGCTCCTCTTTACCTGACTCGATATCGACAAGAAAGAGATCGAAGTTCGGCTTTCGGCGGTCTTCGCTGTGCTTGTTGGTCGCGTAGATAAGTTTGCGGCCTGAGGGATGGAAGAAAGGACAGAAGTTCGCCCGCCCGTTGCTGGTGACCTGCTGGATGTCGCCTCCATCCGCGTTCATGACGTAGATCTCCAGGTGGCTTGGCTCCACCTGGCCCCTGGCCAGGAGCCCCCGGTACTTCTCGAGGTCCTTGCCCTCAGGGCGGCTGGCCCGGAAACAGATCTTCTTTCCGTCAGGAGAGAAAAAAGGGCCGCCGTCATACCCCGGGATGTCGGTCAGCTGCCTCTGGTCACTGCCATCGGGCTTCATGTCCCAGATCTCCAGATCCCCGGTGCGAGCCGAGGTAAAGACGATGCGCGAGCCATCACGGGCATAGGTGGGTTCGGCATCGTAGCCAGGCGAGTCAGTGAGGCGCCGCAGGTCGCCCCCATCGGGCCGGGCGCTGAAAATGTCGAAATCCTCGTAGACCCGCCACACGTACGGCGGCGGCGGTGGCGGCGGTGGCGGACAATCCGGCGAGCCCAGATGAGTGGAGGCGTAGACGATCCTGCCGCCATCGGGGGCGAAGTAGGAGCACGTGGTTCGCCCCTTGCCGGTAGACACCCGGCGGCGACCGGTGCCATCGAGATTCATCACGAAGATCTGGTCGCATTTCAGCTCGCCGTGGGTGCTCTGGAAAACCAGGCGGTTTCCATCTCCGGAGAAATACGCCTCGGCATTCTCTCCCTCGAAGGTCAGCTGGCGCACGTTCTTCAGGTGGACCTCGCCCTCTATGGGCGACACCTCCCTGGCAGGCGGCAAGGCCTGCGCGGCCTTTCCCGCCTCCCTGCTCCGCGAATCCCCGCAACCCGGCCCGATGCCTACCGCCATGGCCAGCAACAGGCCCGGCAGCGCCCTGCTAAGACCTGCCCTTGCGCGCTTCATTCGACGCCTCTCTTGTCATATTGCGTGAGGAATGGCACAACCCTGCCCACGATAAACTCCGAAACGGCCCCGACCTGGCTCTCGATCACTCCGAGATGATTCGGTGAGATCGGGGCCTTAAAGGTCCCCACGTTTTCAATGTAAACCGAGCGCGGATCCGCCAGGTAGGCTTCGACCCGCACATTGAAAGCCTCCGGCTGTTCCTTCGACGCCGGAAAGACCATACGGAAGCCATGCAGGCTCGCGGGGCGCTGAAAAACCTCGAGACCCTCCCTGGGAACCCTGAAGATGGCCCCAGAGAGGAATTCCGCCGCGCCGCTGAACGCGTTCGGGGTACAAACAGCTCGAA